>NZ_JANPGM010000661.1:0-16046 GCF_031423935.1 Chamaesiphon sp. VAR_69_metabat_338 | reverse complement strand
CGCCGGTGCTTTCCATGATGATTTTCTCGATCGACCAAATATCATTCCATTAAGTCTGATATGGAGTGAGGCTCTAGAACAAATCTCTAAAGCCAGTGGTGTTGCTGATAGCTTAAAGCAAGAGCAGGATAGCATTATCGATCGGATCGCAACTAATCCTAATCTATGGACAAAAAAATATTTGAATTCGTTAAAAACTTTCAAACAAGAAGTTTATGACTTAGATCGAAAAGATCCCAACTATCTAGAGCGAGGGATTGTTGTCGGAGAACAAGTTACACTCGATCGTTCAGATACTACTAGACAAAGTATTCTATACCGACTCCAGAGCCGGATAGAGGGATTAATTCAAAAAGCTCAAGCTAATCCGGTTAATCATAATAGAACTTTACAAGCTCAACGATCGGTTAATAATGATGGCGATTCAATTGAAGATGCAGAGATCGTCAATATAAAGTCTGAATCATAGAGCGATCGGCAGGGTGTGTTATTGAATATGTCACACCCTTTAATTTAATATTTACCACCACCACTATCGATATTTAAGAAATGCAAATTTTCACATTAATACCATCAGGAACTTGGGCTTCGATTTTAATATTAGTTGTTATTAGCTGTACGGCAGTTTCTTTACGACTTACTCTTTACAAAAAGCTCGAAGAAACCAATAAAAAAACTTCTCGATTATTATCGGGTGGCGATCCAGAAGGAATTCAACCACCAATTGTCGATCGACTGAGAGAACGTTATCAAAAAGCAAGTAAAAAGTTAGAGCATGTCAATACTCCTGCGTTAATTGATAGTGTCTATAAGGAAGAAAGGATAAGATTTTTATTTCTCAACCTGCAATACGATCGAGCAGATGGCATTACTAGAGCCTTACCAAATTTATTAATCGCTTCTGGCTTGATTGGTACCTTTTGGGGAATTACTAGCAACTTAACCAATATTTCAAGTATCGTAACTGGTTTCAGCCAAAGTAATCCCGATATTAGTAGGTTAGTTCAAGGATTGCAATTGCCATTACGAGATATGGGAGTTGCTTTTTCCACCAGTCTCTTTGGATTATTAGCAGGATCGATCTTAACTGTCGTCAATACTACTTGCAGTATCAGCATTGCCAAGTATCAATTAATATCAGGATTAGAAGACTATCTCGATAATATCTATAAACCAACTGTTGAAGGCAATACCAGACTAGATCTAGCGATCGATCGAATGGTGAAGCAACAGCAAGAGTTTCTTACCAGATTCCATGAAAATGTTGGCGCAGCGTTAGAGAGATCTTTTGGTAAAGCTGTAAATCAAATCGCTGAAGAATGCGGCAGAATTAATCAGATTGCTGAAAATGTGTACACTAACTTCTCTAATGCGGCTGGTACTATTTCTACAGGTGCAACCAGATTTCAGCAAGCAGCTAACTCTCTCGAATCTCAAACCAAAAATCTAGCCGATTATCTATATGAATTTAAAAGTGGTGTAGAAACATTTAGAGTATCTGCTGAACGACTTGAAAATAATAAGATTGTCCAAAATCTCGATCGAATATTAGCAGAGCTAAATACAAGTCAACAAGCTTTTACTAATTCTACTCACACTCTAGAGAATTCACTTGAAGGTATTACCAGCAGCAATAAGACAGCCGCCGAATTAGCAGAAAAAGTTTATCAGAGTTTGCATACTTCGATTTCTTCTATGGATAATGCATCTACAACCATCGAACGTAGTGCAAATACTTTCTCAAGTGCAGTCACCTCGATGGAAACTCATGCTCAGAGCTTTGCATTTTTTGTACCAGGAATTCAAAAAAGTGCAAAAACCTTTGAAACGGCAGCTAACCAAATCGAAAATAATAATATCGTCCAAAATCTCGATCGAGTATTAGCAGAATTGAATATCACTCAAACAGCCTTTACGCATTCTACTCAAACCCTGCAAAGTTCACTCGAAGGAATTACCACCAGCAACCAAACAGCCGCACAACTAGCTCAAACAGTTTACACGACATGGCAAGCCTCTACAGATAAGATTGATGCAGCATCTGAAATGATTAATAATGGGGCGATCCTCTTTCAACAAGCTACTACATCCTTGCAAGGGCAAACACAAACATTAGTAGGATTAGTACCACAGCTACAAACTGGCGTAAGTGACTTTGTATCGGCTGCTAATAAAGTTAAGACAAACAACATTATTAAAAATCTAGACACTTTAGTAACAAACCTTGGCACTACTCAAGCAGCATTTACCAACTCCACCCAAACTTTATCGGTAGGTGTAGAAGAAATGATGAGCAGTCATCAACAAGCAAATCAAATTATCAAGCAAGTCTATCAAGGGCTGATAACAACTACCTCCAGCCTTAAAGAAGGATCGCATAACTTTGTTAGTGCTGCTCAGGTTGTCCGAGATAGTTTACTCGCACTCGATCTCACTAACGCCGCTAATAAGTGGCAAAATACTCAGACTGAATTTGCCAATTCTACCGCAATCTTTAGTCAAGCTTCCAAAAATCTTCAACCAGTCACCGCCAAATTAGAGCCAGCAATTGCTTCGATCGATCGAGCAGTCACTTCTCTTCAACAAGTTGGATCGGAAGTAGTCAATCTGAGTAGAAATAACGTCCAAGTTTTAGAATCGACACAAACTGCCATAGATGGTTTCAATCGCAACTATCTAAAAGTATTGAATAATACAGACTTATCTATCCAAGATCTTGGAATGACAAATCGCTCTAATTGGCAATCGTTAGTAAATATCTTGGAGCCAAAAATTCAAACCGATCGAGAGTCTTTACAAAGATTATTAGCAGTAATTGAAAAATTGGAAATAATTATATCAAATATTGATAATGTAAACGATAGAGATCCTTCAGGTTTACAAGGGCTTTCGCAAAGTAATTAAACTCAAATATTATGTCTAGACGATCCGATAGCTCCCATCAAGATGAAGAATTAAATATATTTCAAGCATTTACCGATCTGATGTCAAATGCTTTCATGATTATTAGCTTTTTACTATTAATTAGTTTATTGCAGTCAATCGTCATGGCGAAAAAGCTTAAATCTGCCGAGCCGATTATCATTGATGAAAAGTCTGGAAACTTCAAATTTCCGTCAGGTAGTGCCGAACTCACTCCCGCTCTACAAATATATATCCAGCAGACAATTCTTCCCGAAATTAACAAAGCTACCGCTAAAGGTAATATTGACTTTATCCAAATCATCGGACATACCGATAGTCAGGGTATTAGTAATGCTAGCAATCTCGATCGTCAACTCACATCCGCCGCGACCGGAACTGCCACCATCTCAGCTCTCAAAGCTGGTTCCAATACCGATCTAGGACTGATGAGAGCAGTTGCAGTAGTGCAGTTTTTGAATACTAAGGGACTAGGAAAAGTTAAGTTTAGGGCTTATTCTGCGGGTCAATTATATCTACCATCTGGCGAACTTGCTAAGAGCGATCTTGGTGCAGATGATACTAGACGCAGGATTGAAATTCGCTTTATTCCTTATGGTCAGAAGAAATAAGAAAGGAATGTTTTATCAGCAGCCTCTGGTTAACAACAATTCAAGCATAGTGACGGGGCTATTGCTGCCACCTATTGCTATTGAGGACTCTGGCACAGTGCCACTTATCTTAAGTCGATCTCAATCGATCGATATCCTTAACTAGTTGCGCACCGAGCATTTTGGCGTCTTCACGATTGTAGAGCATCGCGATTTCGATCCAAAAGATCGATCGAGAGGATGGCGAGGTTTGTGGATTGAAAGATATCGATCCGATCCCTATGATGAAAGTACGGATATTACACAGCAAGAGGATTAGGTAATAACCAAAATTGCTATCATCACCGGATCGAGTCGCGGACTCGGCAAAAGTACGGCATTGAATCTGGCTAAAAAAGGGATCGATGTAATCGTGACATACAACAGCAATGTCGAGGAAGCCAAGAACGTCGTCGCTCAAATCGAATCGCTGGGAGCTAAAGCCGTTGCGTTGCAACTAGATAGCTCAAATACCAAAACCTTTGACAGTTTCGTAGCACAGGTGAAGCGATCGCTCCAAGATAAATGGCAGACAGAGCATTTTGACTTCCTGGTGAATAATGCTGGAACTGGACTACATGCGGCTTTTGCCGAAACCACAGAAGCAGAATTCGACCATCTGATGAATGTTCACGTCAAGGGCGTTTTCTTTCTCACCCAGAAACTGCTGCCGTTAATCAATGATGGCGGAAGGATTGTCAATCTCTCATCTGGTTTGGCTCGATTTACACTCCCAGGTTATGCCGCTTATGCCAGCATGAAAGGCGCGATTGAGGTATTGACCCGTTACATGGCTAAAGAGCTAGGATCGCGACAGATCGCAGTAAATACGGTTGCTCCAGGCGCGATTCTCCTAAGGGAGAGGCTTCGCCAACGAAACCGACTTTGGTGGTGGCACAGTGCGCGACAACCCAGAAGCTAATAAGTTTGTCGCTTCCCAAACCGCACTCGGTCGCGTCGGGTTGCCTGACGATATCGGTTGTGCGTTGGCGAAGCCTATCGGAACGATAATCGCCTCGTTACTATCTGAGGATAATAAATGGGTTAATGCCCAGCGGATCGAGATTTCTGGGGGTCAGTCGATTTAATTCTAGCTATAGCCGCCCATCGGTTAAAACACAAACCCGACTTTTTTGGAAAAGTCGGGTTTGTCACTGTCACAGCACTAGTTCGATCGATAGTCGATCGAACTGAAATGACTTTAGACGTTGGCATATAGCCGACCGTCAGGCATCTTCGCACCAGTTAGAATCGTGCCGACCATGCTCGCACTGCTCATTTCTGCCCGCATTAAATTAGCACCAGTCAGATTGGCGTCTTCGAGATCGGTTTTGGCTAAATGTGCCTCGATCAGTTCGACATTAATCATCGTCGCGTAGCACAAAATCGTCCGCGTCAGATCGGCATGGTGCATCCGCGCATCGGTGAGATTTGCATAACTGAGATTGGAATTTGCCAACTTAATCTTGGACATGATCGCGCGACTCAGATTGGCTCCGTTGAGATCGCAAGCGGTCATTACGGCGCGTTCTAGTTTAGCAAGGGACAGATCTGCGTGTGGCAGCGTGGCCTCATGTAGATTTGCTTCAGTCAAGATCGCATTATTTAACTACGCACCAGTCAAATTTGCACCACTGAGATCTGTGCCCTTTAAATTTGCTTCGGTGAGATTGGCATAGCTGAGATCGACTTTCGATAAATTTGCCCCTGCCATGTTCGCATTGCGGAGATCGGCGCGGCAGAGTTTGGCACTGCGGAGATTGGAAATATAACTGCGCTTTTCTTCCCGAAAATTGGCGGCGCGCAGGCAAGCACCGCTGAGGTTGGCACCACTGAGATTGACATTGCGCATGTCAGCATCCATCAGATTGGCATCGAGGAGATTGACCCAGGTCATATCTGCGCCGCGAAAATCAGCATACTGGAGGCTGGCTCCATGTAGATCGGCATCGCGGAGATTGGCACCTTGGAGATCGGCTCTAATCAGGGTCGCGCCACCTAGTTTGCAGCTCGAAAGGTTCGTTTTGAGCAACTGAGCGCGATTGAGATAAGCGAAGGTGAGATTGCTCTTGCGCAAATCAGCTTGGTTGAGGACGATATCGATCAGATCTTGGGCGACGAGACTAAATCCACTCAGATCGACTGAGGTGAAATCCCGTTCGCCACCGCGATATCGCCACAATAGTTCTTCCGCTTCCATAGCTTAGGCTGGTACTTTCGTTGATGTTCCCTTTAGTGTTCCCTCACTAGCGAACGTTGTTACTATGTCGATCGAGATTGCGTTGGTACTTTACTGAATCAGAGTTGATTGAGCGGGGAAGGGACTACCTGCACTCACAGCGGTTAAAACCGCCGCTTGTGATGCAAAGTCCGCCTGTCTTGTCTCGCTTCTATGCGGAGGGAACCTCCACAGAGCGAGCCGCTACGCGGACTAGAATCTCAGTCCGCGTAGCGGTGCGCGCACGCCTTTGTTTCCCGACGGTTTGCGGATGCGCTCGTCACGGAGGTTTCCTCCAGGTTTAGCGCACCAAGCAGCGGCGCATCGAACGGGAGGGAACCTCCCGTTTGTGTGCGACAAGACAGCGACCCAAATCACGCGGAGGTTCCCGACCCATGGCTTTGGGTCAAGACAGCGCAACAAGACAGGCGAACTTTGCAACATTAGCCACGATTTGCGAAAAGTGCGGTCTTGGGCTTTGCCCTGCTTGGGTATGGGTCACGGATGGGGAACCCATCCGACCCAACTCCGCTGTCTTGTCGTTTTCTTATTCGGGGGGAACCCTAGACATAAAAACGCCGCAAGTAGAGCACCTTTTCAAGATACAATCGTTGGCAACTCTATAGATAACAACTTGGTTTATTGAGGAGTGCGATCGCTAAGTTAAATTTTTAAAAACCATCGCTGACGATACATGAGGTACGATACTCCCAGCCAGAGGAATACAGTTGCGATCGCAAATAATACTCCACTATTCAACGCTCCCGCCCAGCCAAATAACAGCGCGTTCGACCATGCATAAATAGATTTATCTGGGGCAACTTCATTGACCATTAATAATTTAATCAAGACGATCGAAGCGACATAGATAAAAATTGCGTTTAAGCCCATAATTTCAAATGGTTTAAACCACTGAAGATGTTTGCGGACATCTACCAATTCGTAACAAGCAGCTAATGAGATTAAACCCCAGCCAGTTGTTAATAACACGAACGAACTCGTCCACAGCTTTTTATTAATCGGGAAAAAGCTATTCCAAACTAATCCAATTACCACTGCCGCCAATCCAAACATCAACAAATTAAGACTAGTTCGCGAAGTTACTGGCTGACGTTTCAACCACGTCCCTGTGAGATAGCCTAATAAAATACTGGCGATCGCGGGTAACGTTCCAAACAACCCTTCCGGATCGCTCATCGAGCCAGAACCTTTGTGAAGATGGGCGGGAGTAATAATTAGTCGATCGACATAAGCCCCAAAATTCCCCAGTTGGGTAAATACGCCCTCGCGATTGTCTAGAGCGGGAACGAAGGTCAAAATCAGCCAATAGCCGACTAATATTATCCCCGATAAGATCCAAATACTCCGTTCTTTGAGTGTCAGGACGGCGATCGAGGCTGCCAAAAAGCCAATGCCAATTCGTTGCAAGACTCCCATAATTCGCAAGTGTGCGAGATCGGGAAATAGCTTGGGTTGGATGAGATTATAATTCCACAATAAGTTGTTTAATAATAAACCTAAGCCAAATAAAATCGCGCTGCGGCGGATAATTTGCCAGTAAACTTGCTTGGTTATCGGGGCATTGCCACTCGTATATTTAGCGAGGGAAAATGCCATCGAGATGCCAATAATGTACAAAAAGAATGGAAAAACTAGGTCGGCGATCGTCCAACCATGCCAAGGCGCATGATCGAGCCAAGCATATTTTTTACCGTCATCGGGCAGACTCGCCATGTTCACCAGGATCATGGTAGCCATAGTCATGCCCCGAAAGACATCTAGGGAGGTGAGACGCATAGGGTTTGGGGGGACGGGGTGGGAAAGCGGGGGGCGGGGTACGGAGCGATGAAAGAATAGGGGACTTGGGCAACTAGGGAAACTAGACGGGAAAATGCCGATAAATAGGGAGACTTGAGCGAACTAGCTAACTTATAACTTGCTTCCAATATTAACTCCCCGCTCCCAACTCCCTGTCTTGACTGAAACACATGCGGAGGAAACCTCCGCGTGATTTCAGCCGCAACTCCTAACTCTTAACTATTTCCCAAATCCGATTCCTCACTACCAATCAGCAGAATCAAAGTAGCGATACAGGCAAAAAAGGCACCGACGGTGAAGGTAAAACCGGAACCGATCGCGTACCAGCACCAGCCAGCAAGGAGGTTGGCAAAGAGGAGGGTGATGCCGATCGTCAGATTGAATAAACTAAATGCCGTACCGCGTCTGGTTGGCTCTACAGCTCGATCGACGAGATCGAGCATCAAACCCTGAATCATTGCTAAATGGAGGCCGTAGAGGGCAAATAAGCACCAAATCTGGACATTGGTGGCGACGACGGCGAGGCCGAAATAGACGATGACGTGAATTAAGAAACCAGCTAGGAGCAGGCGGACTTTGAGGACGCGATTGACGATCGCGCTAATTGGATAGGATACCAGGGCAAACACCAAATTCATGATGATTAGTCCTACGGGCGTAAATGCTGGTGGAATCCCGATATCGATCGATTTGAGCAGCAGAAAGGCATCGCTGGAGTTGCCCAGGTTGAAGAAAATAGCGACCACTAGTAGCAGCCAATATTCGCCACCCAAGTCGAGGACATCGCGCCAAAAAATCGGGCTGTAGTTGAGGGCGAGGGATTCCGGTCGCTCTTGGCGATTTTGAGCTGGCGACTCGCGCTGATAATATTCATCGTTACCGGCGAGTAAGCCAGTCATTTCCGCCGGGATCATCAATAATTTCTGTTGTTTTTTGACGGGTTTAACTGCCAAGATCAACATCGCTAATCCCATGCAACTGGGCACTACTGCGACTGAAAATACCAGTTGGTAGTTATTGGGTTGGAAAAATAAGATCGCCCCAGCAATCAGGGCACCGATACAAGCTCCAGCAATCAGGAGCGATTGGCGCAAGCGATAAACCGGCGCGCGCAGCTCGTCAGAGGTAATATCTGCCATCAAGGCTTTACGCGGTGCTACGCTGATGCCTTGCCCAAAGCGATCGCCAAATTGGGTACCGATGACCAATAATGGATCGACGGCGATCGGGAGGATCGATCGCATCAACGCGGACAGTCCGTAGCCCAAGACGGCCAAACCCTTTTGCATCCCCAAATAATCGCTCAATCCGCCCGAAAATACGCGCATAATTGCGACGGTGGCGGCGGCGACACCTTCGATCTCGCCGATGGTGAGCGCGCCACCTTGCAATTTTAATAAGACGAAGATCGGCAACACTGCGCGAATCATTTCCGCACTGATATCCGTCAGTAGACTGGCAACACTCAAAATCCAGACATGATGTGGCAGTTTTTGGTGTAGCCGCTGCTGGGGAGGATCGAGTTTCATAAATTAGGGACTAAGAGGGTAAGGGATCGAACTGAGCGATCGCAGCTAGCGGTTAGAGTTTAAAAACACAGTTTTTAATTATCTAGATCCGCTCTGCTCATCGGCTAATTTTCTGACTGTGGTTTGATTTTGCCAGCTTTGACGAGGACTTCATAAATCGAAGCTGCCGCATCGGCACGGGTGGCGTTTTGAGTTGGTTTGAGTAGATTTGGGGTTTTGTCTTTGATGACGATGCCGGAGGCGATCGCTGCGGCCATTTTTTCGCGGGCGTATTTAGGCATTTCTTTGGCATCGGCGTACTTGCTCAGTACCGGCTCGGGATTAGCCGGTGCTGCTAGTTGCAATCCTTTAGCTAGCGAAATCTGCAACTGGTAGCGCGGGATCGGCTGGTTGGGTGCAAATTTACTTGGCGAATAGCCAGTCATAAAACCGAGCTGCACCGATTTGTCGATCGCTTCTTTGCGTGGGTAATCGGCGGGAATATCCTGGAATTTAGGTGCGGTTGCCGCTGTTACCGATCGATCTGCAAAGGCGCGATCGAGCATTTTGGCATACTCACCTCTAGTAATTTCCTTATCGGGATCGAATTTACCCGTCCCAAAGTCGGCGAGAATGCCGCGTTTTTGCAGTTCGGTAATATAAGTTTCGCCCCAAAATTGCTTGGGGACATCCTTGAATTTGGGAGTAGCAGCCACAATTGCCGGAGCTGCGGCGATCGGTGCCGGTACGCTCGGTGCTGGATCTTCCACTGTTTTGACGATCGGTGGTGCGCTGGCGGTGGTAGTTGTTGTCGTCGTGGTGGTTGACTCCTGTCGATCGCCAGTCATGCTCGCGATCGTTTGTCTGTCGGTCGCGGCTTTATCCTGCCCGCCGAGGGTGCCGAGCGGACGACGGGTGTTATTGTCGTTAGTCAAACTAGAGATCCCGGCTTGGAACATCGGCTGGTACTTTTGACCGATTCCCCAAAAGAAGACCGTGCCAATTCCGGCTAGGGCTACCCCAATTGCAATTAATTCATCCGCAGTCAAGCGGCGACGACGGTTGGGATTTGGAGTAGGTGAATTAGTCATGTTTTTTACCTCGATCGAGATTTATCAAATTTAACAACATCGTCAGATCGCAATTCTATCTTCCTTTACAATCTAGCGAGTTAGTTCTTTCTCAATAATTAACTAAATTCTCCAGATTCGATTTAATTTTAGCTAGGATTATCGCATTATTTACAGCGATCTTCAAAGTTGCGCGGTTAGTACTAAGTTTCCCCGATCGGTACTGCGGTGACGATCCCTTTCATTACCATCAATTTTGACTGAATTTCCATCTGGATTGCTGCTGGAGATCGATTGGCATCGAGCCGGACGATGCGGTCTGGATAGACATTTGCTAACTCTTGATAACCTTGTCTGACACGTTGGTGAAAATCGATCGTGGCGCGTTCCATTCGATCTAGTTTTCCACGTAATAAAACTCGCTCCAATCCGAGCGTCACATCGAGATCCAGCCAGAAAGTCAGATCGCTCTGTAAACCGCCAGTGGCTAATTGGTTGACCCGATCGATCTCGTCTCGATCGAACCCGCGTCCATAGCCTTGATAAGCAATTGTCGAATCGGTAAAGCGATCGCACAAGACGATATCGCCAAGCTCTAGATGGGGTTTAATCTTAGCTTCGACATGCTGCGCGCGATCGGCAGCATAGAGCAATAATTCAGTCCGATAACTGATGCACTCATCTGGATCGTCGAGCAAAAGTTGCCTGATTTGTCGGCCGATCTTTGTGCCACCTGGTTCGCGGGTAATCGCAACAGCTCGATCGCCATCGATCTGGTTTTGCAACCATGCTGCTGTCAGCTCGATCTGGGTCGTTTTACCAGCTCCTTCGACCCCTTCAAATACGATAAATTTACCGCTCATTATTGCTCCAAAAATTGATTTAGATCTGCCTTACAAATTAGTTAATTATTCTGGTAGGATGTCAGGGCGATCTGAGATAACTACACCTTACACTCTATAACCGCCCTCATATGTCACGTTATGCCTGCTATTTTCTCGTCAATCTTTCACCCGATCGATTGCGATTATCATTGCAAAAAGTGTTGGCAGTTGGCCGATTAGAAGCTGTGCATGAAGGCGCAGATTATGTCATGGCTAGAGAAATTCCCGGACAAGTCGCATTTGCCAAGCTAGTGACAGTCGAAGTCTCGATCGATGTTACCACTGCCACGTCAGAAGCTGTCAAGCTGAGTTTTTTGGTCAGAAATGAGGAATTACCCCTCCAGCTCGACAACCATTGTCGCCAAGTCTTCGACGCGTTACGCTTGGCGATCGCTCATTGTCCGGATTGGCACCCAATTAATAGCTCGCGATCGCTGGTAGCCTCACCAGCACTCAATTAGAGGGAATAGGGCATAGGGGATAGGGGATAGATCTTGTAGATTGGGTTGAGCAACGCGAAACCCAACATGCTCACAGATCGATTGTAATGAATCAACCCTGCACATTAGATAGATTTGTAGTTTGGGTCGAGCAACGCGAAACCCAACATGCTACTGCAAACCTTGAAAAGTGCCTCGATTCGGTTTACAGTGAGCGGTAATGTCCATCTTCAATATTGTAGGGAAATTATCTCATGGCTCTGGCTGTAGGCACACAAGCTCCGGACTTTAACGTCAAAGATACCAATGGTAATGCGGTGACTTTAGCAGGGTTAGCTGGCAAGAAAGTTGTCATGTATTTTTATCCCAAAGATGACACCCCTGGCTGTACGAAACAAGCTTGCAGTTTTCGCGATAATTATGCAGTTTACCAAGACAAAGGGATCGTCATTTTAGGCGTAAGCAAAGATAGTGAATCCGATCACCAAGCCTTCACCAAAAAATTCGATTTACCATTTCCCCTCTTAGCCGATATTAATGGCGAAATTATTGCCGCTTATGATGTCGATGGTGGCGGCTATGCCAAACGCGTCACCTATGCGATCGACGAAACTGGCAAAATCGTCCATGTCGATAGCAGCGTCAAAACCGATACCCACGCCAATGATGTCTTAAAAGCATTAGGTTATTAGAGATCTTAAAATCTAAAATTCTGACTTGATTCAGAGCGATACCATAAAATAGAGGGCAAGCGTCGCTTGCCCTCTATTTCTTATTCACTATCAATTATCGACGATCGATTATCAATTCCCTAACGATACTCATATTTAACCACTACCGGCTTAACTGTTTCTGGGGAGATCGAATCGATGCTCTGAGTGGAAATCTCGTGAGAGAAAGACTTAGATTTACCTGGCTCGATATCGATATTTAGAGGGATAATTGCTTGCTTGATCGATATATCTTTGGATACAAATTTTGCCACAATGTAGTAAACATAGTGAGTTTGTTCGCTGCGATTATTAATCGAGCCAGAGACAGTCAGCAGCGACTTGTCCGAACTATTGCGCGTAACATTGATGTATTGTAACCGCAGATCTTTGTCGCTTTCTAGATCGATCGAATTGGCGGGTAGAGTTTGCACCAAAAGCTGTGGCGATCGCGGCTTTGGCGCGATCGATCTAGCCAAAATAGTCGAATGCTCCAGACTGAATCCTCTGGCAGAAGACCGGACATCTAGCACGCCCCAGATCGCCCCGATTGACATGATGACAGACAAGTATCGACCGATCTTCATACAGGATGTGGTGTTGAGAGATGTGTGTCTTAGCATACTAATTATCTTAATCTGTTTACTTCGGCGATCGAGGCATTGCACACAGCTTCCGCATATTGGCTGGACTTCAATCTAAGACTTTTGTCATAGATCTCACTGGGCAAAAATTCACAAAATTAAGTGATATGTGTACTCTCTTAATTTGTACCCATTTAGACAGCCAGAATTACGATTGTCAGCTAAAATTAGTTTAAAGTTGGGCAAATCCTCGCGATTTTTGTCCGACGCCACCATCGAAGATTGGGTCGCACTGCGGATCTCGATCGCGAAATATTTACTAGAATCCACGATAAACTTGTAAAGATATTGTGGAGAAAATTGTGCCCACCGACCATGGTGGGTAACAATAAGAGATTGAGGAATTAATTGCCGAGGAAGTTTATTGATGCAGCCGATTCGTACATTCAACGTTTCTCCGTCCCTACCAGCCTCCCTCGAACCCCTACGGCAGCTTGCCTATAATCTGTATTGGGACTGGAACACGGAGATCAAAGAGTTATTTAAGAGACTCGATCGCGACTTGTGGGAAGCCACTCGTCACAATCCAGTCGCGCTACTAGCCAGAGTCAGTCAGGCTCGCTTGCAAGAAGTCGCTGCTGACGATGGGTTTCTCGCACACATGGAACGCGCTGTCGGCGAACTCAACACTTATCTGCACGACCGCAGTTGGTACAAGCACAAGCGTGCCAATGTCGGCAAAGAGTGCTTTGCTTACTTTTGTGCTGAATTTGGCTTGGTAGACTGTCTGCCGATTTATTCTGGCGGTTTGGGTGTGCTCGCTGGCGATCACCTCAAATCGGCGAGCGATCTGGGTTTGCCGCTAGTGGCTGTCGGGTTGCTGTACCAAAAAGGGTATTTTGCCCAGTATCTCAATGCTGAAGGCTGGCAGCAAGAGCGGTATCCAGTTAACGATTTTCACAACATCCCCGTCCAACTCGAACGCAAGCCTGATGGCTCGGAACTGCGCGTCGCAGTCGAGTATCCCGGACGGATGGTTTACGCCCGCGTGTGGCGCGTTCAAGTGGGTGTCGTCCCCCTTTATTTACTCGATACTAATATCGAGCCAAATAGTGCCTACGACCAAGATATTACCGATGCGCTGTATGGTGGCGATTTAGATACCCGGATCCATCAAGAAATCATGTTGGGGATCGGCGGTTTCCGCGCCCTCGAAGCGTTGGGACACCAGCCGAGCGTCTATCACATGAACGAAGGTCACTCTGGCTTCTTGATTCTGGAGCACATGCGGGTGCTGATGCAACGTGAGGGTTTGTCCTTTGTCGAAGCTAAGCAAGTCGCCCAATCCAAACAGATTTTCACGACGCACACGCCAGTCAGTGCGGGTTTCGATCTGTTTCCGCCCGACAAGACGATGTACTATGTCGGTCACTATGCTAGTGTCTACGGACTGAATAAAGATGACTTCATGGGCTTGGGGCGAGAAGACGCCACGGCTCTAGAATCGCCGTTTAGTATGGCGGCTCTGGCGATGAAGACTTCCAGCTTCGTCAATGGTGTCGCCAAGTTGCATGGCGTCGTGTCGCGGGAAATGTTCCAGAACATGTGGAAAGATGTCCCGATCGATGAAGTGCCGATTACGTCCGTGACTAACGGCGTTCACGCGCGTAGTTGCGTGGCTAAATCCGTCCAGGAACTCTACGATCGCTACCTCGGCCCCGAATGGTCGGAACGCTCGATCGAAGACCCGATTTGGCAGAAAATTGACGCGATTCCCGATGAGGAATTGTGGCGCAATCACGAGCACAGTCGATCGGAAATGGTCGTCTACGTCCGCGAACGGATCGTTTCCCATCTCAAAGAACGCGGCGCGACTCTAGCCGAAATCGATCGCGCGCATCAGTCTCTCGATCCGAGTGTGCTGACGATCGGTTTTGCCCGTCGGTTTGCGACTTACAAGCGCGCGACCTTATTCCTGCGCAATCTCGATCGAATCAAAGAGATCATGGTTGGGAATAAAGGCCGCAAAGTCCAGTTTGTGATTGCTGGTAAAGCGCATCCTAAAGATATCCCTGGTAAAGCGTTAATCCGCGACATCGTCCACTTCACCCGCATCGAAGGGATGAACTCGGTTGTATTCGTACCCGACTACGATATCTATGTCTCGCGGGTGATGGTTGCTGGTTGCGATATCTGGCTGAATACCCCCCGCCGTCCCCACGAAGCCTCCGGTACTAGCGGCATGAAAGCCGCAATGAATGGTCTACCCAACCTGAGTATTCTCGATGGTTGGTGGGATGAAGCTGACTATGTGAAAACTGGTTGGCCGATCGGACATGGCGAACTGTATGCTGATGAAGCCTACCAAGATGAAGTCGAAGCCAATTCCTTCTACGACCTCTTAGAACAAGAAATCGTCCCCCTCTTCTACGATCGCGACAAAGAAGGTTTACCGCGTAAATGGGTCGCCAAGATGAAAGATGCCATCCGGCTCAATTGTCCGACCTTTAATACCGCACGGATGCTCCGCGATTACGCTACTGTCGGCTACTTCCCCGCGAGCGATCGCAATCGGGTAGTCACCAGCGAACATTATCAAGCCGGTAAAGATCTCGCCCACTGGAAAGAAAAGATGCTCAAACATTGGAGCGATCTCAAAATCCACACGGTCGATGTGTCTGCGCCCGAAGACATTAATGTCAATCAGGCAATTTCCGTCAAGAGTCTGATTCAACTCGGCAACCTCGAACCCCACGATATCCAAGTCGAACTCTATAAAGGGCCAGTCGATACCAACGGGAAAATTACCGATGCCGATACAGCCGTGATGACCTACCAAGGTCGCGATGGTGCGGGTAACAGTCTCTACACCAGTGAGATTGCTTACTCTGCCAGCGGCTTGCAGGGCTTATCGCTGCGAGTGTTACCTCACAATGCCAATATGAGCAATCCTTATGAGTTAGGGTTGATTCAATGGGCGTAGGTTAGGGGTTAGGCTTTAGGTTTTAGGCTTTAGGCTTTAGGTTTTAGGCTTTAGGTTCTCGGAGTGAGGTGTTGCGGCTTGCCGTAACACCTCATTTTTGGTTTAGGGACTAAATTTCAGATCTCATACCAAATCCGATTTGAAAAGACTTCTTTTGCTAGTCAAAACCCTTTGCCCTCACCCCGCCAGATCCTGCGGCTCTGGCGGGGTGAGGGCAAGATTGGTAGGTTTTACTAACCGGATTTGGTATCAAAGCCTTTCCTAAAACCTAAAACCTAAA
>NZ_JANPGM010000660.1:0-21792 GCF_031423935.1 Chamaesiphon sp. VAR_69_metabat_338 | reverse complement strand
GATCGAACGAACTCAATCACATTAGCAAGGGTGAAACATCATGAATATTAATTCCGATCCGATAGTCTGGCCAAAACTAGAAGAAGAGTTAGCTCCTTATCTCAAATATATTCACGGGATCGTGTTAAATGCTGGCTCCGGACAGCGGGAAATTCAACTAGGCAAGCGAGATTTAAACATTGATATCGTTCCTAGCAATAAACCGGATATTTTAGGTGACTTACACGCCTTACCATTGCAAGATAACGCCGTAGATACGATCGTCAGTATTGCCGTTCTAGAACATACTCGCTATCCGTGGATTGTTGCCAAAGAATTTCATCGTGTCCTGCGAACTGGTGGCTATGGCGTAATTGCGGTGCCGTTTCTACAGCCGCAACATGCCTGTCCGCATGACTATGTGCGCTTTACCGAGCAGGGGTTAGTTGAATTAATGAAATATGTCGGCTTTGACGTCATCGAAACTGGCCACGTACATCATTTCGGTCAAACCCTTGCTTGGCAGATCTGGGAATATTTGAAAGGTAGCAAAACTAACAAATGGACGTTACCGTTCTGGTGGGTAGTCGTCAATCAACTCTCCAAAGGCAATTTCTTTAAAGGCAATAGCGAAACAACTCATAATACTCATTACGTTATCGTCCATAAGCCAGGTGAAATAGTCGATTCAACGGCGGTAGATGACAAATTATTGAATAATGCCGATCCTAACAATTGGTTTTATCCACTGCTGATCTGTCCTGAGACAATTCAGCCGCTCCAACTTACCGACGATCGGTTGGTTTCTCAAGATGGTCGATTTGCTTATGATATTGCCGATAATATTCCAAATCTCCTCCCCAAAAGTCATTCATAATAGCTGTATTTTCAATGTTAAATCAAATTACTAAGTATAGTTTTTTAGTTGATTTTAAAGATGAGATTGCTAGCTTATTTCCCGATCGAACTGAGAAGATTGCCTTATTAGTTGCCTCTGAATATGAAGGCTACTATAAAAATGGTGGAATTGGGACTTATTATAAGGCTTTAAGTCAGAGATTAAAAGCTGAAGGTTGGTATGTGATTTTGTTGCTGTGCGCGACTGAAGATCGGTTTCAGGGTAAATCGAAAGTACCCGCCCTCGATCGAGTTTTTTCGACGATCGAAGTCGAAGAAATTTTGACCTTGCAACCGATCCATCGCGCCATATTAGCAGAAGCTAAATCAGATTTTTTTGATTACCAAAGCTTCTGTATTTTCTTTTTCATTCAGGCTCTATCAGCTTGTTGTCCGGCGGCGCAAATCTATGCAGAATTTGCCGAAATGTCCGGCTATGGCTATCGGACGATTCAAGCAAAACGTGTAGGTTTGGTACCCAAATGCGTTACTTCGGTAACTTTGCACAGCGGACATGAATGGATCGACGAAGCTAATGAAAAATTCACAGTTCCCTATCCCCAAGATTTCTGGCAACTTTGTCACTACGAGCAGAATTCATTTGAAAATGCCGATCTCAGCTTTCATCCTTCCAACTTTATTCGGAATAAGGTCAAAAGTTATGGCTGGAATGTCGATCGAGCGATTCGATTACCTTATTTCGTGCCGCCGATCGCTCCGATTGTCAAGAGTAAATACAGTCAACTAATTCAAGCCAAATTAGTCGATCGGCAAATCCCATTAATTTTCTTTGGTAGGTTAGAAGAAAGAAAAGGATTGTGTACGTTTATCCAAGCATTTAAGAGCTTAGATCCAACAGTAGCCGCGCGATTCCGCTTGGTGTTTCTAGGCAAAGTTATTCCCTTACAATCTTATGAGTTAAAGCATTTAGATAGTCAGCAATATATCGAGCAAGAATTAAAAGATATCTATGATTATGATATTTTTGAAAACTTATTTAGTGCCGAAGCTCTCAATCTGATTGGCGAACTCGATCGGGCAATCGTGTGTCTGACTAGCCCCCAAGACAATTTCCCCAATAGTGCGCTAGAAGTTGGACAACTGCCCGTCAAGATTATTGCCGCCGATACGGGCGGGTTTCGCGAGACGCTGGGGCTATTAGAGCGATCTGCTGGCGTCCACTGGTTTCCAGCCGGCAATGTGCGATCGCTAACCCAAGTGCTGACGGAAATTCTCACCGACGATCCTGAGTCCCTAGTCGTACCCACCGCCGATTTTCTAGATAAACTCAATCAAAACTTACTCGCACAGCGCACCCAGTATATCGATGGCGTATCGACCCCGTTGCCAACTCCCTGTTTGCCAACAGTGACGATCTGTATTTTCTATCAGGATGGCAATGCCACCTTATTAGAATGTCTGGCGAGTTTGCACCAACAGACTTACCAGCACTGGCAGATTGTCATTGTCGCAGTGGCAGTTGAAACCAAAGCAAGTCAGCAGCTTTTGAGTGTCGCTCAAAAACAATTCCCGAACCTTCAGATCGTCCATTGCGAGCGATCTACGGTGGCAATCGATCGACAACAGCTATTCACCGCCATCGGGAAAACCGATCGAGTCTTATGTTGGCAGGCTGATGAAATTGCCGCCACCGAGATGCTAGATAACCTGGTGAGAGCGGCTCTAACTGCCGATACCTCGATCGCTACATGTCCGCCGCTGATCGACGATTACGCGCCACAGGTATACAATCTGCGAGTAGGGTTTGTCTCCCAATTACTCGCTTTAAGCGTCAGAACGACTGCTAATCTCCTAGTTGACACTAGATTACTCGATCGCCTCGATTGGACTGTGAATTTTGAGATCGATAGCTTGGGCAAATATCTACTGGCGATCGCGATTGCCACTGGTACCAAGATTGCTTATTTTCCCTACCCACTCTATTGGACTAAAGCAAATCCCGAGAACGCTAACAAAGATGTCATCCTCCGCGAAGCTTTCAAGCTGCGCCAGTATATCGCTACCGTCGAGCCATCAGCCTGGAACATCCGCCAGTTATATATGCTCAAAGCTGGCATTCAGCAGTTGGTTATCAACTCTGGGAATATTGGTGAAAATCTCACTGCCAATCGCGGCTTCAAAGGTTTAGCGGGTTATAGCGTCAAGACATTGGTCAAAGCTTCAGCTTGGAAAGTCGCCAAAAAGTCCTACAGCCGGATTTCTAAGTATGAAAATATCGGTATTATTTCCACCATCAAACGGACGTTAGTGCAATTTTTTGCAGAAAAGAATCCTTAGCTGGTTAAATTCATGACCCTCAATGCCACGATTGCGATCGTTACACTCAACCGGCACGCGCAGGTAGCCGAAACATTAGGTTATCTCGCTGACATCGATTTGAGTGCCGTACTGGAAATTTTAATCGTCGATCAAACCGACATCGCGATCGATTTAACTGGCTGGCAAGCGAAATTTCCCGTACCGCTGCGGTTGGTACATTTAAGCGTCAAAGGCTTGTGCATCGCGCGCAACCAGGCTTACCAACACACCACCGCCGATGTCATTATTTATCTAGATGATGATGTGATTCCGAGTTTCGATCTGGTCAATCGGCATCTACTTACCTATCAAGAACATCCCCAGGCGATCGCCGTAGCCGGACATGAGGAATTACCGGCGAGTGTTGCTAGTCCGCTGTGGAAGCAGATCGCGCGGAAATCGATCCTCACTTTATTGCGTCCTTACCTCCAACACAGCCCAGATTATCGATCGTTTTTAGATGTCGAGGGCTATCCAGTCGCGCTGATTACCAACAGCGGGTTATTTTTATGTGACTTCAGCCGTCCTTATCCTTGCAGAGTCATGACTCCTAGAGGCTGCAACATGTCATTTATGAGATCGGCATTGATCGCGATTCAAGGCTTTGATGAAGGGCATCTGGGCAACGTGCGGCGCGAAGAATCCGATGCTAGTCTCCGGCTGCTCAAAGCTTTTCCAGACAAGGAAATCTGGTTCGATCCGCAAGCTACCGTCGTCCATCTGATGAGTCCGTCTGGTGGCTGTCGATTTACCTCCCAGCGCGAGTGGTACGTGCATTTATTTATGTGTGAAGCCCGGTTTGCCCGCCGTCATCTCTCGAATCTTGGCTATAAATTTTTCTGTATCCGGTTTACCCTCTTACAGCTCGGGCAATTAGTGCGTTATCCAGAATTATTTAAAATCCTACTCAGCCCCCAATCCTCCTAAGAGGATGTTTGAAAAAGTCTAGCTTGTTAAGCTCAAACCCTAGAAATCCCCCCTAACCCCCCTTAAAAAGCTACCGTGTATACACAAGGCTGTTGGACTTCGTTTTTAGATCTAAATCCCCCAACCCCCTTAAAAAGGGGGCTTTAAAAGTCCCCCTTTTTAAGGGGGATTTAGGGGGATTCTCACCAATATCGCTTCTAACTAGAGATGTGTATATACCGTAGCTTAAAAAGGGGGGAACCGGATTCTTAGCCCCCCTTTTTAAGGGGGATTTAGAGGGATTTACCAACTTGAAACGCAGCAATTGGACTTTCCAAACATCCTCTAAATCAGACCCCTGTTTTCACTCAGCCAATTTTGGTCGATCGCCACATTTGTTTCAATTCAAACCACTTACTTCTTAATTTCCAAAACTTACTAGATTGCATCGATGATATCGTCTCATAACACCGATTTAGCTCTTGTGCTAGCGATGCATTTAGCTCGTGCTCCGAGGGAGCCGATGTATTTGCGGCAGATCCGTCTGGAGTCTGGGCTAAATTCTCGGTAGCTTTAGATATTAAATTTTGATGGTTCATCCCCGCGACTAAATTACGACGAGCACCAAATAGTTTCTCTGATGTCGTGTTGATGTTGGCAAGTTCGGGAAACTTAGAATTAAAATATCTGGCCATGTTTACCCTAAACTGATTAGTCGTATTAATCATGGATGAAGTATGCACGCGGTAATAACTGAGTACTTCGGGAACTAACTTAACAACACAACCATTTTGGGCAAATTTCAACCACAGATCGTAATCTTCAAAGCCAAACCAACCATATTCAACTAACTCTGTGGAATAGCCACCAACGGCGATTAAGATATTTTTGTCAAACATCGCCATCGCATCGATGTATGGATCTTGGATTAGATCGCCCAAATTCCATTCTGTATCTGAGAATAAACAAACGTATTTCTGAGTATCATTATTGAAGATCTCGATCTTGCCATAGATGCTCGCGTAATTGCCAGATTTTATCTGTGCGTGCATGACTGACAAGCAATTGGGGGCGATCCAATTATCAGCATCTAGCATGAATACGTAGGGAGCGAGAGCTATTTTCAAGCCAATATTTCTGACGTCAGCTAAACCCGTATTTAAATGTTTTTTAATCAGACAAATTGGTAAATCGGAATGTTCTAAATATTCTTCAACAACTTGAGCCGAATTATCGGTAGAGCGATCGTCGATGACTAATACCTCAATCTTGACGCTACTATCTGCAAACACAGAAGCGGCGACACTATCTAAACATTGGTGGATATATTTCGCATAATTATATAAAGGAATAATTACACAAATATCGGGCCGATCGACCGATCGATATCGATCGCTAGCAATTGACTGCCAAGAATCACAGCCCATCGCTTCAAATACTTTCGCCGACTGCAAGCGGGAGACGACGAGCAACCTTTTTTCATCGAGGCTGTGAATATTTGGTGATGGATCTGTGGTCATGTGCCTATTGCCGAGCATCGATCGTCGATCGCGTAAATTTGCATAGTTAGAGTTAGATATTGACACAACTTAGTGTTGTGATCTAAACCGAAAAAATCGGCGATCGATAATCTCTTGAAACTATCCTTGAGGGCGGTAGGTTTGAATTTGCTTGCCATCGGCACCGTAGACTTCGATCGGGAGTTTGGCATTTTCACCGATCGCTTGGAGGGCGTTACCAAGGGTATTCACATGGTTGATAATTCCAACTTTGGCATTACCATTGCCTTGCGCCGAGGCTACCAAAGCTGTCTGCATCAACGTCTGGGCGTAGAGGGGCGTCAGCCGCACGACGATCGCTTTATTATTTACCGCGTAGGAGCAGATTTGAGGATTGCCAGCACAAGTCCGTTGGAGATCGCGATTGGCCATCGCCATCCGTTGTGTGGCCTTAAACTGGGTTTCGACCTGTTGAAAATTCTTGGTATATTCAGCGATCAAGGGCTTGGCTTGAGTGTAAACCGAACTAGTCGGCGGGATGCTCTGAATCGCGACTACTGCTTGATTCCATTCTGGAAGCGATCGATCCAGCAGGTTGTTTTTTTGCATCAGCTTGGCCGATTGCGCTAATTTAACGGCTTTGTTATAGTTTTGGGTCGCTTTTTCTTCTTCCCCAACCTTCTCTTGCGCGGCGGTCATCTGGGGTTGAACGGATTTGAGCAATGCTTGAGCTTGAGGGTAAATGGTAGTTGTCGGCGGAATGCTCGTTAATTGAGTATTAGCACCATCCCATTGCGTTTTGACCTCGCGCCATTGCGCTAGCGAAACAGCAGATGTTTGAGCTTGTTGAGCGGCTTTAATGCCCTCTGTCGCCGATTTAAGCTGGCGTTCGGCAGTGGTTTCGGCTTCAATCCGGCGATCGATATCGGCCAACCTACCTTGATAGTCGGTGCGCTTTTGATGGGCCAGCGGAAAGAGCTTGCTCTGGGTGGCAATCGTGCCCAGGCTGCCGACTGATTCCGTCCAGAGCTGTTTGCTTTGCTGCCATTGCCCGACCGCGACTGGCTGGGTTTTGACCAGATTGGTGGCTTGATAAGCCTTATTCATTGCGGCAACAGTCGTATCGAGATCGGCAACTAGCGGTGCCGCGATCTGGAGCGATTTTTGAGCGGTATCGTACTTATCGGACCAAACCGGAATCGAGTTGAGCGTATCGACACTTTGATGCAATTGTTTTTGCGCAGTCAAGACATCTTGCCCCGTCGCTTTGGGATTTTCGATCGCGACTAAGGACGATTGGGTCAGTTGACTGGCAGTATTTAGCTCTGGACACGCAGACAAAACACAGGGACGCGTCCCCATATAACCAGCCCCCGAACCGAGTGCTAGTAGCCCTAGCCCGCCGATGAGCGGCAACAACATTTTACTTTTGCGGTTGGCAGCAGGCGGATAGGCAGAGTGATAGTTCTTATTGGTCGTCCCAAAGGAGTGCTCGATATTGGCGACAAAGGCATCGGCATCGATTTTGACTAGCCGATCTGAGGAATAACCCGATTTATAACTCGATTGCGTAGCGAGACTGACAATTTCCTCGTCGTTCGGTACGATCTCGGGCACTGTGGAAGGAGTAAAGTCTGCGTTTTCCATACGATCGGCTGAGATGTGAATGGGTTTCCCAGGTGTAAGATCTTGATGATGGCGATCTAGGGCAAGCCGATCTTCGCTGGTGGCTGTCATTTCTGGCCCTGCTTCCCCTGGAACGGTTTTCTTGACTAAAGGATAGACAGTAAAGCCTTGTTGGCTATATGGACGTTGATTTCCTTCCGTGCGCAAGTAGAGCTTGACCGCTAACGGGGTTTTTGGCTCCTCAGCTTGCAAAGCACGTTCTAAGACACTAAAAGTATCGGGAATATCGATGGCAATATTGGCAGGATGCTGGGCGAGTACCCAGAGGGTATCATCCTTATATAAACACTGCACCTGGAATGGAATAATCCGCCCTAAGTGAGCGTGAAGAGAGTTTTGGAGAAAACACTCTAAAATTTTGAGGTCATCCAGTCGCGTGGCTGAGTGCATATATTAACCGAAAGCTATCGGCGAAAATCGATGGAGTTGCGATCGAACTAGTCAGTAGTAACTGAAATTGTAGCTATGAGCTAGTAACGGTAATTGATAATTATTGCATTAATAATAGCTTAAAATCTTACCAGATTTGTCGATCGAAATGTAATCGTTCGATCGCCAGCCAGATCCGACACCATCAAAAAAAGAAATCCACGGCTAGGGCAATTGCGAAATTACCCCGATCGTGAATTTTGGCTCTAATCGAACGAAACCCCAGCCTAGCCATACATTCATACCTAGACTGGGATCGATCGCTAGATCTATTTGAGCGCGACTTTACCGCCAGCTTCTTCGATTTGTTTTTTAGCATCTTCAGCAGCGGCTTTGGGAACGCCAGTGAGGACATCTTTAGGCGTGGATTCAACCAAGTCTTTGGCTTCTTTCAAGCCCAAGCCAGTGATCGCCCGGACGACTTTGAGCACGGCAATTTTCTTGCTCTCATCAGCCAAGGATTCGAGGACGACGTTGAACTCAGTTTGCTCTTCAGCAGCTTCTGTGGTAGCAGCCGGAGCCGCAGCAGCAGCAACACCTACAGGTGCCGCAGCACTAACGCCAAAAGCTTCTTCGATTTGCTTGACTAGTTCAGCCGCTTCGAGCAAGCTGAGGGATTTTAACTGTTCTAAAATGGTATCGGTTGCTGCAGACATGGGGAAATTCCTAAAATGTATGAGTGAAAATGGGACTTAGACTTAGGTAGCTCTACGCTCTAACCCTTGTCAACGTGAGCTTGCAAGCTCCGAGCGATCGAAGCAGGTACCTCTTTAACACCGATAGCGATTTTCGCAGTAACGGAGTTGAGAGCACCAGCAATCTGCGCCATGAGTTGTTCTTTGGATGGTAAGTCGCCGATCGCTTTGACATCAGCACCGGTAAGGGCTTTACCTTCCATCACGCCACCGTTGAGTTCGGTTTTCTTGGACGCTTTTTGGAAATCTTGGTAAGCTTTAATCGAGCCACCAATATCATCTTTGAGCAGCAAGAAAGCCGAAGAACCTTTGAGTAATGGTGCTAATGCTTGCCAGTCGGTGTTACCTTCGATCGCTTTACCCATCAGGGTATTTTTAGTAACCGTACAGAGTCCGCCTTTGGGACGAATCCGACGGCGGAGGTCGGTGATTTCTGCCACGGTTAGACCTTGGTAGTTAATCACCGCGACCATAGTTGCTTCGCTCAATTCTTGCTTGAGCGCGGCGACGATCGTTTCTTTGTTTGCGCGGGTTCTCCCCATAATGATACTTACCTGTCGATCGAGTTTTGGGTGCGAACGGGCTACAGCAGCTATAAAACGAACCCCGACACTTAGTGCCGAGGTTGTCATTCAGTCGCATGCGATTTGTCGCTAGTCTTGCTAGCGATCGCTGATTACTGTTTGCGTTAACCTCGGCAGGGAATTAAGCTCTTAGCTCCTGCTGTCTATGGTTGGCTATTGAATTTTGGTTAACGCAAGTTTAGTCGCGACTGAACCTCAAAATAACGATTTATCGATAGTTATGCAGCAATGCCGCAAATTAGCCTTGCTTAATATAGCATGAGTGGAGTGATTGGGGCAATTAATTTTAGCGGGGAGCGGGGTTTGGTGCTTAGTCTTTAACCGCCCTCAAATAAATTTGGGGCTAAGAGCGAAAGTTCACTGAAGTGAACTGAAAAGTTTTTCTTTTGGCATATGAAACCACCCTGCCTGCTGACTCCGGCGGGGGGTCTGGGGGTTGCGACCCCCAGATACGGGATTGTGCGATCGCCAGTATCCTCCCACCCCACTTCCCACAGACCAAACCTTACGCAGGGGAGTTTGAGGGGCGGCGTTCCCGCCGTCTTGACCCAAACACATGCGGAGGGAACCTCCGCGTGATTTGGGTCGCTCCTCAACGGGGGGACTGGGGGTCGGAACCCCCAGATCCGGGTTCTGTCATCACAAACAACAATCGCAACCCACAAATATATATAGTTTGCCGCCTCGCTTAGTACCAGATACTTGACAAATCCCAGCCAAATCTTAGATAATAAAAAGCTGGTTTAAAAACCATAGCTTTGCGTGACTGGCGGAATTGGTAGACGCGCTAGATTCAGGTTCTAGTGTTCGCAAGGACTTCCGAGTTCGAGTCTCGGGTCGCGCATATTTTCTATTTAAGTTAGCATCCTCGGCACACAACGATCGGCGTTGTTTGCCGATTTTTGTAGTGTCTCGATCGCCACACCCATGCTAACCAGTACTCAAAACCCACTCATCAAACAAATCAAAAAACTCCACAGCCCCAAAGAGCGGCGGGAAACGCAATTATTTTTACTAGAAGGCACTCATTTAATTCAGGAAGCTTGCGCCGTTAATTATCCCTTACAGACAGTTTGTTATACCCCCACCTGGGAAGCCCGTTATCCCGAACTGTTGTCGATCGTCGCTGAAAATTGCCATCGATTAGAATCGGTCGGTGATGAAGTAATTAAAGCGATCGCCACCACCGTCAACCCCGACGGCATCGTCGCCACCGCACCGCGATTAGCCATCGCCCCACCCCCCATTCCCGCCAATCTGACACTCGTCCTATCCACCATTCAAGATCCGGGGAATCTGGGCACCATCATTCGCACAGCAGCGGCGGCGGGTGTCGATGGCTTGTGGGTAAGTCAGGATAGCGTCGATTTGGACAATCCCAAAGTCCTCCGTGCTTCGGCGGGACAATGGTTTCGGCTGGCAATGGGGGTCAGCGACGATCTTGCCGCCCTAGTCACAAGTTACCAAAACCAAGGCGTGCAGGTTATTTCGACTACTTCTACTGCCGAAACAAGTTACTGGGATGTGAATTGGCGATCGCCAACGCTGATTTTATTGGGTAATGAAGGCGCGGGCTTGAGTCAAGACTTGTTAGCCTTAGCCGATTTGCAGGTCAAAATTCCCATGTCTGCTACAGTAGAATCCTTAAATGTCGCCACCTCGGCAGCATTGCTGTCGTACGAAGCCCGCAGGCAACAGCATTAGATCGCGATGGTGCTGGAATTGCCGCCATCGAAGTTGAATCTACACTTAACTGTGATGGCGATCGTTGCGCCCGATCGATATCTCAGAGTGTAGTGAGGGTATTCTGAGAATGTCAGCCAAAATCTCGATCCCGCTCCTCTCAACTGTCAACCGATCTCCCGATGCAATTCCACATTCAGACTGATAGCGAAATTCCCGTCTCCAAACAACTCTACGATCAAATGTTGTTTGCGATCGCGTCTAGGCAATTTTCGCCAGGACATCGGTTGCCCAGTACCCGCCAATTAGCGATGCAGACGGGTTTACATCGCAATACGATCGGCAAAGTTTACAGTCAACTCGAAGGTACCGGCTTAGTCGAATCCGTTCCTGGTTCGGGGATTTACGTGCGATCGCTCGGACATGAGAGCAATCACCTAATTGCCGACTCGCATATCGATCCGAGCTTATCGGCGATCGATCTCGTCTCCCAAAGTCTCAATACCCTCCTCGCCCAAGGCTATTCCCTCAGTCAAGCCCGAGAATTGTTTTTGACTGAAATCGATTGGCGGTGGCGGTGTAGTGCCAGAGTCTTTGTGACAGTGCCCAAAACAGATTTGGGTGCGGGCGAATTAATGCTCCAAGAATTACAACAATCCCTGGGTATTCCGGTGCAATTAGTCACATTAGATAAGTTGGAAGCACAACTAGTGCAATCTCGGGCGGCGACAGTTGTTACCAGCCGCTACCATATCGGCAGCGTGGAGGCAAAATTAGCAACTAGCGAACTCGTGGCACCGCGATCGATCCGCGTGATTCCGGTGGACTTGCAGGACTATGAAAAAGAATTAGCCCTAGTCAAAACTCTTCCCAAAAATAGTTACGTCGGGATTGTCAGCCTCAGCGGGGGCATTCTCGCCGTCGCCGAAATGATGGTACACAGTATGCGCGGTGACGATCTGTTGGTAATGGCATGTCAAACCAAAGATAACTACAAGCTCAATGCTACGATCCGCCGCGCCCATACCATTATCAGCGACAAAGCCAGCCTGAATACCGTCCATCAAGCGATCGAAGCCGCTGGCGACGATCTAATCCGCATTCCTCAAGTGGTTGAAAGTGAGAGCTATATCGGCTTCAAATCAATTAACCTCCTCAAACGCGAGCTAGGACTGATTTAGGCTCTAAAAAATAATAAATCTCTACTAAAATTCGATCGAGTCTTAAATCTTTACTCAGCACCCAAGACGCTGACTAATAGAGCCTTCTGAGCGTGCATCCGGTTTTCTGCTTGATCCCAAACGCGAGAGCGAGAGCCTTCGAGGACATCATCGGTAATTTCTTCGCCACGATGGGCAGGGAGGCAGTGCAACACGATCGAGCTAGGATCGGCGAGGGTTAATAGTTCTTTGTTAACTTGATAGGGCGCAAATATCGGCACCCGCGCATCGGATTCGGTTTCTTGACCCATACTCGCCCACACATCGGTATAGACGATTTGTGCCTGACTGACGGCTTCTTGAGGCGATCGAGTGACAATTACTTGGGTGCCTTGGCTGGCGGCGATCGATCTGGCGCGCTCCACTATTTGCGGATCGGGGGTAAAATTAGCCGGACAGGCGATGGCGACATCCATGCCGACGCTCGCACAACCGAGCATCAACGAGTGCGCCATATTATTGCCATCGCCCAAGTACGCCAGTTTCAATCCCGCTAATTGTCCGAAACATTCCTGAATCGTCTGCAAATCTGCCAATACCTGACAGGGATGCTCCAGATCCGTCAGTGCATTAATAATCGGCATCTGGGCATATTTGGCAAAAGTCTCGACATCAGCCTGCTCGAAAGTCCGAATTGCTAATACATCTAAATAGCGATCTAATACCCTTGCCGTGTCCGCTAATGGCTCCCCGCGCCCGATTTGCATCGAGCCAGTATTGAGATCGATAACTTGCCCGCCAATCTGACTCATCGCTGCAAAAAAGCTCACCCGCGTTCGCGTCGAAGCCTTATAGAATAGCAGTCCCAGCGTTTTGTGGCAGTTGGGTTTAATTTTGCCTTGCTTGAGATCGGCAGCCAGTTTGAGGAGGGTGAGTGTCTCATCGGCACTCAGATCGGTCATGCTCAATAAATCTCGACCCTGTAAACCACTCATGCGATCGACCCTCAAACAACTAGTATGTTAATCAAACATGGAAAGGGTCAATCTTAGCATACGACTACGTTGAAGATCGATGAGTCGGGGGATTTATCCTATGCTGCAACTTGTTGACTGAATTCTAGTACCATCTGGCGCGCCCAAATATCGGCGGCTAAAATATCATCTAGACTCGGGTTGAGATTAAAATCGGCGCGATGCTTGTCGCAGACTTTTTCGATGACTTTGGGAATATCTAGAAAGTGAATTTTCTCATCTAAAAATAGTGCCACTGCTTGCTCGTTAGCGGCATTTAGCACTGCTGGCATCGAACCGCCAGCGCGTCCGGCGGCGTAGGCTAATTCGATACAAGGATATTTAACTCGATCGGGTGCTCTAAAGGTCAGATCGCCAGCCTTGACGAGATCGAATTTCTCCCAGTTAGTGGGGAGTCGATCGGGCCAGGACATCGCATATAGTAAAGGTAGACGCATATCCGGCCAACCTAATTGCGCTAAAACTGAGGTATCCTGAACTTCGATCAGCGAGTGGATGATACTTTGGGGGTGGACGACGATATCGATATCGTCATAATCTAAGCCAAATAAATAATGCGCCTCAATTACCTCTAAACCCTTATTCATCAGGGTGGCGGAGTCGATCGTGATTTTTTGCCCCATCGACCAATTGGGGTGCTTGAGAGCATCAGCAATGGTCACTGAGGCTAATTTTTCGGCTGGGAGATCGCGGAAGGCACCACCGGAAGCAGTCAGGATAATCCGGCGCAAGCCACCAGCCGGAACGCCTTGCAAGCATTGGAAAATCGCGGAATGCTCGGAGTCGGCGGGGAGTAATTTCACGCCATGTTTTTCGACTAACGGTAACACGACTGGCCCACCCGCGATCAGGGTTTCTTTATTCGCCAAGGCGATATCTTTACCCGCTTTAATGGCGGCGATTGTCGGCAAGAGTCCGGCACAACCGACGATACCAGTGACGACACTTTGAGCGTCACCATAGCCAGCTACTTCGATCGTCCCTTGTGCGCCAGCGACAATAATTGGATGGTAGTCTAAATCTGAGATCGCGTCTTTGAACTCGGTTAACTTGGCTTCATTCCCAATCGCTACAATTTCGGGGCGAAACTGCCGCACTTGTCGAGCCAATAGCTCGACGTTATTACCAGCAGCCAGTCCGACGATCCGAAATTTATCGGGATGATGTTCGACGATATCGAGAGTTTGCGTCCCGATCGAGCCAGTAGAACCGAGTAAAGTAATCGCTTTCACAATTTTTATGTTGCCGATCTTTATAAGATGTTTCTAGTCTCTTCATCTTACGGCGTTCGGGGATCGATCGTTTAGGAAACTTGATAATTTTGGGTCTTCTATACCAATCTCGCGGCAAGCAAGGAACTAGCGGCTTGGAGTTAGATTTCAGCTCATGTTACTTGCGGGCAAACTCTACAGGGCTTTGATCGCGGCGATGATTGAAGGGAATTGGGGTACCCTGAGCGTCGCCAACTAACGCCGCTGTTGCTTCTAAAGCCGATCTGAGCCGTCTGGCAGCATAAATCGACATATCGCGGGGGACATTAATCCGATCGCGGATATAGCGCAAGGCAGCGTCCGATCCTGGATCGGGAATACAATTGCCATCCGTCATCATGTTGGTTAGCGCACAGCGTAAAGCGGCATCTACTAATCGATCGTCAGCCGGATTGACGCGAATTAGATTGGCATGATGTTTAACAGTCCGGTAGAGAGCTTCAGCGCGTGCCGATTCGGGTTCGGGAAACAGAGCATCTGGCAAACCATCCCAATCGCCATTATCCACTCGCGCTTTATTTACGAGCATCTGCGGTTCGCCGTTTTCCCAGCAGCCGCCCATTTGGGGTGGCAAATCGTGGACGTGGGTGTGAAAGTCGCTTTGAGTACCGCGATAAGTTTCGCGGCTCTCCATGGCGTCAAACCAGGCGGCAAAGCGGGGATTGTCCTCGCGCAGGGAGTAGCCTTTGTAATAGTACAAGCTGGCATTCATCCGTTCGACATAGGGCGTGAAAATGACATCAGCGGTGCTAAATTTATCTAAAAAGTAATCGCTGGGTGTCGCGCTTGCAGCTTTTTCAACCATCGCCACGACGCTGATAAATTGCTCGCGATTGTGCTGTTCTTCGCGCGCCGAATTAGCCGGACGACACAGCCAGTTACACCACGCCCGAAACAATAGCCGCTCTAACTGGCGCATGGGTATGACAGATGGGTCGGTCATACCATAAACTAGAGAGCCGAAAGCCCGTTCCAGGGCAATTAGAATATCATCGCTTTCAGTAACGATGCGCCCGTCTAATTCGATCGCTGGCAGCATTCCCGATGGCACTTTGCGCTTGTACCAGCTCTCTTTTTCCCCATAGCAAAACATGGTGACTTTTTCGATCCGATAGGGGATTTGTTTTTCCTCCAACCACAACCAGATTTTCTGACAGTAGGGACACCAGGCATGATTGTCGCGGTAGAGCGTCACCCGTACGTCGGCTTCTGTGCGTCCGAATAGCCGCAATCGCGCTTGCGCGTTGGTGGCACCGTTAATGGGATCTCCTGGCAGGAAGCGAGCATCTGCCAGATCTGCTAGTTCTTGCCAGCTCAAGGGGTTCGTACTCATTTCGCGGATTGCAAGTTATTAATTTTACTGGCTGTTCGGAGCTGAAGTGGCATCTAGCTCGGCACAACAGCTTCTCTTTAGGATAACAGCAAAAACCAAGGGACTCGATCGAGTCCCTTGGTGCGGGCGGTTGCAACAGCCCAACATAGCATTCAGGGTAGGGACGATCGATCGTCCCTACCCTGAATTGTGAATGATTTGGTTAACCTAAAAGCTTAAGAGGCTTTAACAACTTGCTTGGGCAAGAGTGGGGAAGTCGCACTGGCAGTTCGGGGCAAGCTAGGACTGCTGATGGATTGAGCTAGTTGTTGCCGATAGAGGTCGCTCAGTTGGATCGCGACACCCGTCCAACTAAAGTTCTCCTGCACCCGTGTCGCTGCTTGCTTGCGAATTTTCCGCGCCCAGACTTCATCGGTCAGAATTCGACCGATGGCGTGGGCAAATTTGCTCGCATCTTGAGGCGGTACGAGTAAGCCAGTTTCCTCGGAGATGACGGTAAATTTCAAGCCGCCGACGTCAGATGCCACCACAGGAGTACCGCAAGCCATTGCTTCGATTGCCACCAAACCAAACGGCTCATAGTGGCTGGGAATCACACAGACATCGGCAGCAGTATAGTACAGTGCCAAGCGATCGTGTCCGACCATCCCGACAAAATCAGTATTGGCAGCTAAGTCTAGCTCGCTGACGATGCCCTCGATCCGCTGCCGCTCGGCACCATCTGCCTCCTGAGGATCGCTACCGCCGACGATTAAAAGTTTTAAGTTTTGAGGATCGATTTCTTCACCTTGCTCTAGTTGCGCTCGCAATTGGCTAGTCGCACGGACGAGGGTTTCAATGCCTTTACGTTTATCGAATCGACCGACATATAGCACCACTTTTTCTTTGGAGCTAATGCCTAATTGTTGGCGGGCATCGGCTTTGGAGATCGGGCGAAAGTTATCTATGTCGGTACCGCAAGGAATGATGTCGATCTTACCAATCCGCGAGACTAGTGTTTCTAAGTCATCTAGTTCTTGCGGACTGGTAGCCACCACGCAGTGAGCCTGTTCGAGAATTTGTTTTTCGACCGCTAGTCGGGTTTGAGCGATCGCGGGAATGTCGCTAACCGATCGATATTTAACGGCACCGAGCGAGTGATAGGTATGGATTAGTTGAATATTTTGGCGGCGTTGGAGTTCCATTCCCACCCAACCCGACATCCAATAATTAGTATGGGCTAAGGGATAATTTACCCCTTCTTTCTGTTGGAATTTTTGCAGCGCATCGACAAATTCGGGCATGTACTCAAACAGCTCGTCGCGAGGGATGTAAGCCTCTGGCCCCGCTGTCAGTCGGATCGTCCGACAATGGGGAGCGTGCTGGACGATCGTCGCATCGTAGGGGCTACTCTTACGAGTAAACATATCTACCTGCCAGCCCAGTTTGGCCAAGGCTTCACCGACTTGGCGGACGTAGACGTTTTGGCCACCAGCGGCATCTTTGCCGATTTCGGCGGCGGGGTCGCCATGTTCGGAGATCAGAGCGATTGCTTGGCGAGTCGGAATTTTGCTCCGAGCGGCAGCAAATGGTTGGAGAGGTTGTGTTACGGGTGAACTATTACTAATAGTTGTAGGGAATTTTCCGGTTGACATATCTGCACCTCGCTAAAAAATTGATATCGTCTGGTTGGTGGCGATGCCGTAGCGATCGCCCTTAAAATTGAGTTGTCACTGAGACATCAATCTCGAACCATTAGTGGACTTGGCATTGTTTCCTCCGCATCGAGCAAGTTTTCATCGGTTTACAGGTTGGCCTCAGGCTGGCAGACAGAGCCAGCACTGAGCCGCACCGAGGAATCTCGATCTATTTGGCACCTACCAAATGACCATTGCGGGCAAATTTTTCTGCCAAAATTTGCTGGTACACGGCTTCATAACCATTGGCCATTTGCTCGATTCCAAATCGATTGGCCACATAGTCCCGACAGGCCGTTCTGGAGAGAGCGGGAACTTTGGCAACTGCTTCGATACATTCGGCGACGGTATTGCAAATGTATCCGCTGAGGCCATCAACCACGACTTCCGGTACCGAGCCAAGATTCATGGCGATTACTGGGGTACCAGCGGCCATCGATTCGATCGTCACTAGTCCGAAGGGTTCGCGCCAAGTAATCGGAAATAACGTCACAAACGCGCGTCCCATCAATTCATTCTTCATAAAGTGATCGGCTTCACCCAAGAACTGAATCAACTCGCCGTCGATCTGGGGCTTAATTTGCTCTTCAAAGTACTCCACATCGAACGGATCGACTTTACCCGCCATTTTTAAGGGAATACCTGTAGCTTTGGCAATCTCGATCGCTAGATGTGTCCCTTTTTCTGGTGAGATCCGGCCTAAGAATGCCATATAGGCTGGCTCGTCCGCTGCCGGGAAAAAGTGATGGGCACTGACGTCGATACTGTTGTAAACAGTAGCAACATGGTTGAGACCCAATCTCGATTCTCGTTGAGCATTAGAAATGCTCACATAGGGTTGGGATTTAGCGTGGCTAAACATTTTTTCATTGTCTGGGGTGAAAATCCCATGCAATGTATGGATGGTCGGGGTCTGAGTCAACTTGCTATAAGGCAGTGCGACACAGCCCATATGTGAGTGAATCAGATCGAATTCTCCGGCTCGTTCGTATACATTTGCCAATTGGAGCATTTCATAAATGTTGTACTCCTTGATGGATGCATCCAAGCGTAATGCTTGCGGATGAATCGATTCTAATTTCGCAGAGGTGAGCGAATCGCCTGATGCGAATAGAGTCACCTCGTGGCCTCTGGCAACCAACTCATCTGTCAATAGTCCAACCACCAATTCTATCCCCCCATACGCTGGCGGGGGTACGCGTTCCCACAAAGGTGCAATTTGAGCAATTTTCATTATCGTTCTCCTGAAATATCTGTGATTACTAGCAAATACGGTTTGTTAAATGACTCGATCCGTCAAGATTTAGAGATGGCTATTTATGTAGTTAAAGACAGCCTATTCCGTGCTAGTAATTCACAAATAATGTCTTGAATAAGTTGATACTAAAATTATCAAAGCGTTACTGTGAAGCAGTCTCGCACATTGCCCGCAAGCCGTCGAGCTTACGTGTTTTTTTGTAAATATCTCTAAATCTTAGACGGTGTTTTTTGACTATTCCATTTATCTTAACAAAATCTTTATAATTCGACTACCTCAAAAACTCTCCTCGCAATAGTAGAATCTAGTATCCAGATTCAGCTCAGAATGTAGCTTAGACAACAAATATTTTTCAAAATTGATATTTTATTGACTAGCAGCGAGTAGCTCGATCTGCACCTCCTTTTTTGACATGTAAGTATTATTTAATACCCAGCGATCCCCTGGCGATCCCCGCATGAGAGCAGCAGCATCGCTAGCAATTTGGCCGAGCTTTTTACAGCCACAAACACAGTCATCATGGGAAGATCGCTGCATTTAGACAGCAGATTGAGCAGCTTTGGTTAGTTGCTAAAAATTGCTGTTCGCTAGAGTCGATCGACACCTGTCTATACCTAATCACATATCTCCCAGACATCGGAACTACCATAAGGATGATGTTGGCCGATCGCACATCGACCGGCCAATTGCCACAACCGCAACTGGATCTATCCCAAACAGGCGATTTTCACCAGCACTTTCCAAGAAATATTGCTTTTGCCCTTGACAGCAACCCAGATACTTGTGATATAGTTAGAAGTGTTATATCAATGGGGTGTCGCCAAGTGGTAAGGCATCTGGTTTTGGTCCAGACATTCCGAGGTTCGAATCCTTGCACCCCAGTTAAAAAAATACATTCATAAAGTAACGCAGTCAGAGACGAGCATACCTCTCTCTGGCCTGCTGTCACGTTAGTCAAAGGAATCACAACTGTATGAATGCTGCGCGAATTCTCGCCCTCGATTTCGATGGGGTGATCTGCGATGGGATGGCAGAGTATTGGCAGACGGCATGGCGAACTTACACGCAAGTGTGGCAACTAGATCGGTTGGAGCCATCGCCAGGTGTTGCCGAAAAATTTCGGGAGTTGCGTCCGCTGATTGAAGTTGGTTGGGAAATGCCGGTATTGATCAGAGCATTAACGCTAGGTATTTCTACCGAGCGGATGCAGAGTTCGTGGCAGCGCATCCGCGATCGGATCTTGGCTGATGGTCGGCTCAGCGGCGTTAAAGTCAGTCAGCAATTAGATGCAGTCCGCGATAGCTGGATTGCCCAAGACCCAGGTAGCTGGCTGGGTCTGCACCAATTTTATCCCGGTGTCATCGATCTACTTAAAGATCTGCCCAACCGTAAAATTCAGGCAGTAATCATCACCACTAAAGAAAGTCGGTTTGTCACTCAACTGCTGGCAGAGCAGGGCGTTGAGCTGGCTAGTGAATTTGTGTGGGGTAAAGAACTCAAACGCAGTAAAACCGACAGTCTCAAGCAAATCCTCGATCGCGGCACTAAAAAACCGCCGACGGTCTGGTTTGTCGAAGATCGACTCAGCACTCTCGCCAAAATAGCGACCCAACCCGAACTAGAGGCGGTCAAACTGTATTTGGCAGAGTGGGGCTACAATACACCGGCGGAGAGGGAATCAGCTCTCGGGCAGTCCCGGATTCAGACGCTCTCACTGGCAGATTTGCCCACGCTCGGCGGTACGCCTAAAAAAGCTGCTGCGAGTAAAAGTGAGACTAGCGACACTGTGGATCTAGTTTCTTAACTGCAAATTGTCATATAGCCGAGACGATCGATTCTGGGTGAGCATTTAGCCGTTGACGTACTAAATTTCATTGCAAGTAGAGCGTAAGGTTCTAAAACGCTGTGTGAATCAACGCAGTTTGGGATTTACCTTGATTCACCGATCGAACAATCGGTTTAATTTATTATCGTGAGTGGGTCGATCTTTGGCATCGAACCACTTTTTTTTGGATTTAGTCAATAGTGACTCGATTCAATAATACCCGCTCTGCAATATCATTATTATTTATTAGTAAACCACCGATCGTAGATTTCTTGATATTTACCCTGTTCTTGCAGCGATAAGAGGGCATTATTAATTAGCTTGCGATAGGGGCTGCCATTTTGTAAAGCGATCGCGTAGCTTTCTTTTCTAAAAATATTGCCAACTACTTGGACTTTGCCCTTACCATCATGAGCGGCATAATAGAGCAAAATTGGGGCATCGAATACCACTGCATCCACATCACTGTTATTTAAAGCAGTAAAGGTTTCATCGATCTGTTTGAATTCTGTGGTTTCGATTTTTTGTTGATTGAGATAGTTGGCAGAAGTACTGCCAGAGATCGTGGCGACTCTTTTACCTGGGAGATCTTGCGGCCCTAGCCAAATCGATCGCCAGCACGATCGCTAATGTGGTAACAGAGATCGCGCCTAGCAAAACTAACTTGTTCGACCATCGTTGAAGGGATCGGAAAATAGATCGATTGAGTTTCATGGACTTACCGATAAAGGCGATCGGAAGATCTTTTAAGTTATTATTAATTTTGACACTCGCTCTGCAAACTATTTATAGTTTAGCAAATATTGATTGGGCGACTCGATCGCAAACACCAGGATCGCCCAGAGCCAAGCGCAGATAATTATAATCAGATAGCATGCGCGCTCGTCGTACTGGATCGAGTAATAGTTCGAGACTTTCACTAGCAATCCGATCGGGATTGGCATCATCTTGCACGAGTTCGGGGACGATAGATTTCATTTCCACCAAATTAGTTGGCGAGATGTAGGGAATCGAAAACTTAAATAAATGTTCGGCCATCCAAGCTGTCACCCTACTCACTCGATAAATCACGACTTGAGGAATATTTAGGAGTGCTAATTCCAGACTAACTGTCCCACATTTAGTAATTGCTAAATCTGCGGCACAGAGAACTAGATCGGTATTTTGAGTTACTAAAGTTGCGTTAATTTGATACGATCGAATCGCGCTTTCGATCTCTGCTTGAAAAGCATCGCGGGAGAGGGGAATCCAAAACCGGACATTAGGTAATTGCGCCTGAATTTGCTGTGCGGCTCCAAAGATTGCCGGTAACAGATACCGTAACTCTTGTTTGCGGGAAGCGGGAATCAAAGCTACGGCAATTTCATCATCAGTAATTCCTAATTTGTCGCGAGCAACTGCTCGACTAGCTAGAGTTGCAACTCGATCGATTAATGGATGGCCGACATAATTAACTTTGGCACCGCGTTCGCTAAAGTACTTCGCTTCACCAGGAAAAATTGCCAAGATTTTATCTGTAAATTTGACAATTGCCTCGGTCTTTTTGGTACCGATCGAC
>NZ_JANPGM010000659.1:0-8680 GCF_031423935.1 Chamaesiphon sp. VAR_69_metabat_338 | reverse complement strand
GGTGAGTAACAAGACGCCGACAGAACTCCAATAATCTAATGCTGTAATGCCACTTGCAGCTAAATAATATAAGCCGATCGCCGTACCTAAATGCAACCCGATCGCTACAATTAAAGACTTCTTCGCAACACCGCTAGCGTATTGAATTTGGCGCGTTTCGACAGCAATGCCTTGGAGCTGAGATTCTTGCCCTGTCTGGGCTACCCCTTTAGCTTTGAAATAGATATTCCAGGGTACCGTGACGATTAAAATCGTCCATTCAAAAATTCCAATCCCGATCGCCCAATCCCACAAACTACCGACTGGCATCTGAAACCAATTCAATAAACCAAAAGCTAATAAAGCGATAAACAGCAATCCAGAATTAAAAACTGCGATGTTACCGTACATAATCTATTTTTCTCATTCACATTTGCTTACGTTCCATTGTGAATGAGCAGCTATTGGCTTGGCGATCGGCTTATGCTACTTTCTCAACTGCACGATCTCGATCGATAAATTCGATCGCACTTTCATAAATGATGATGTCGATCTTAGTTAGGCTAGGGCTGAATCGAGACAGTGAACTTTCTCGATCGAGTATGGCTATTATGTGGTGAGATCGAGGATTTGGCTGGCATATGTAGGAAACACTTGCTGCAACTGAGTTTTATCCACAGCTAGCTGGCGAGTTAATACCGTTGCCAACACATCGCGAAAATCGGTCGTCACCGCTAGATCTCGCCCCTGGTAGCGTTGCGCTGGCTCCAATCCAGCCCACTTGCCATACACCTTCCCGCCGCGAATGCCACCACCGAGCAGCCACATCACATTCCCATGCCCATGATCCGTTCCGCCGTTACCATTTTCCTTCACCGTCCGCCCAAACTCTGACATGACGACGACAGTAGTATTTTGGTAAGCCGATCCCAATCCGGTTTGGAGGGCGATTAAACCCTTGCCTAATTGCTCTAGATTGCGGGCTAATTGCCCTTGACTGCCGCCTTGATTGATATGAGTGTCCCAACCGCCGACAGCTAAAAAAGACACCTGAATGCGGGGATCTCGGGCCATAAGCCGCGCCAAACGCTGGGCATCGCCAGGAAAACCATTGGGCAACGTCGCGCCATTATTGGCCATCTTCGTCTCTGCGGCGAGATCCTTGAGGAGTTCTGTACGAGCGGCGCGCCCCTCACGATAAGCCCGACGGAGGGCATCATTGCTGCCATACAATCGATCGAATGCTGTAGCTATTTGGGGTCTGTCGATTTGCATCCTATTCCCCGCACTCCGTCCCGATGCCAGATTGGCGACGGCTCTTTTACCCAAGAGAATGCGCGGTGCGATCGCACCGACGCTGACAGCCTGAATCGGGTTTTTGTCCGACATCACGCCCAACAATCGATTCAGCCACCCATCGCGGGTGGTTTTGATACCTGGGGTACCGCTTTCGAGATAGTCTTGCGCGTCGAAGTGGGATCTAGTGTCATCATTAGAACCGCTGGCATGAACGAAGGCGAGGCTTTTTTGTTGCCACAGCGGGAGTAAGGTTGCTAATGCTGGATGCAGGCCAAATTGGCCGTCGAGATCTACTGCCCCATTGGGTTGTCCTGGTCGGGGAATGGCGATCGTCGGTCGATCGGTATAATATGTGGGTTCTTGGTAAGGGACGACAACGCTTAAACCATCGATCGCACCCCTAAGAAAGACGACAATTAATCTTTGTGGATGGGGATTACTAGCGGCGAGACTACGAGCTGCCCAGCCATAAGTGCCGATGCTAACTAGGGATGATGTGGAAAATAGACTCGATTGAATGAGAAATTGCCGACGGTTCATAAGATTATCGATCGCAAAATATGCCAAATAATTAATAATAGCTAGCTTACTTTTTCATGAATTCAGGACTGCCGAGAATTAATGCTGCCCGAATTTCGGGATTACTGGCGGAGATCGCCTGTTGTGTTTGTGCCGAAAAATTATTCCCTAAAGTTGCTGCCAATTTTACCGGATCGATCGCGACCATTGGAGCAGTTGGTACAGAGCTAGATGCTGTAGTCGTTGCGGCTGAAATTGGTAATTTACCATTCGCTAAATTCGTTGCAAAATTGAGTCTTCTGGTCATGCTATCGGGATTCAACCAAGCTTCTTGGGTATTTTTATAACCGTTGGGACTGATACAGCCATAAACTGGCATTCCCAATTGACTTAATAAACTATTTAACGGTTTGACGTTATTAATATCTAATCCAGTCGATCGAACTGCAGAAATTGTATACTGATACGGTGTTTTGAATTTAGATCCATAGTATTTACGATTCCAAAATTCAGGGCTATGGAAGAGAGTATCGAGTACTAATTTAATATTGCCGTCGGTAGCTTTAAATCGCTTTGAAAGCTTATCGACTAGACTTTTTGGCGGATTATCGTTGACAAAGTATTGAGCCAGTTTGAAGCTAATCTGACGAGCGGTGCTGGGATGTCGCGAGAGCAAATCTAGAGCGCGTTCGCCTTCGTCAATACCCGTACCCGCAATCTCGCGATCGAGAAACTTTTTAGTACTGAAATCGTGTCGATCGGGATTGAATTGAAAACTATAACCATCGGGTACTTTCTGCCCTGGTTGCTTGAAGCCCCAACCTGTGAAAATCTTGGCTAAGGCAATTACATCATCTTGCTTATAGCCGCCATCGACACCGAGTGTATGGAGTTCCATTAACTCGCGGGCATAATTTTCATTCAAGCCGCGTTTGCCGTTTCGATTTGGGTTAGGCGCGCTATTTTGCCAATTATCTAGATAAAATAACATCGCTGGATGTCGAGCCGTTGCCCCTAATAAATCCCTAAATTTACCCAGGGCATAGGGTCGAATTGCTTGTTGTTCGTAAGCACCCACCCACAACCGATCTAGTCCTTTTTCGGCATAGACATTGAAATGGTTGTACCAAAAATCCACCATCACTTCTTGCAGTTGTCTGTCGCTATAAATCGATCGCCATAATCTCGCTTCGATCGCTTGCTGGGTTACTTGTCTAGCTTGTTGTTGTAGAACTTTATTTGGTGCTGGCGACAACTGGGAATTGAGAGGATTATACCGTTGAAATAGTTCGACTGGTGAGAGATTAACTGCATCCAATTTAGCTAGTTTTTCGGTAACAATTGGCGATTCGGAGATCGCGTCGGGATTGAGTTGTTGCTGGATATATCGCTCGACCCCCATCTCCTGGACTCGATCGATTTCACCAGGTCGAATTCCCAGTGTCAATCGATTGAGCAGATGGAAGACCTTTGGATTAACTGATGCTGCTTGGGCGACATTATTAAATGTCAATAGGCATAAAATACTAACAGCAAATAAATATTTATGAGTCTTCACGATCGCCATGGGTGGAACGAAGATAGAGATAAACATATCGACTAAAGATCTAAAAATCCACTAGAGCTAGATCGTACGATCTAGCTCTAGTGGATTCATCAAGCAGCAGGTCAAACCGAATTTTTAATTAGACCAAACTGCGATCAGTCAGAATTTCATAACCATCTTTGGTCACTAACACAGTATGCTCGAACTGTGCCGATAGAGATTTATCGACAGTTACTGCCGTCCATTTATCAGGCATCATTTTAGTAATCTTCGATCCGGCATTGATAATCGGTTCGATCGCCAGCGTCATCCCCGCTCTGAGTTTCACATTAGGCATCTCGCGCGTGCGGAAATTAAATACCGATGGTTCCTCATGGAGATTGCGCCCAACGCCATGTCCGGTGAAATCTTCAACGATACTAAAGCCATTTGCCTCAACATGGTCTTGAATCGCCCCTGCGAGGTCTAGCAGGTAAGCACCTTCTTTGACCTGTTCGATCCCCTTATAGAGTGCTTCCTCGGCTACTTGAATTAGTTTAGCCGCTGCGGGTGTAACGGTACCGACGCCGATCGTGATACAAGAGTCGCCATGAAAGCCTTGGAAGAAAGCACCAGTATCAACTTTGAGCACATCACCCTGCTTGATCGCTCTTTTGCGGCTGGGGATACCGTGTACGGCTTCATTATTGATGCTGGCGCAAATCGATGCCGGAAATCCATATAAGCCCTTAAAACTTGGAATTGCATCCATCTCCCGAATTCGTTTCTCTGCATAGGCATCTAGATCTGCTGTCGTCATCCCTGGCTCCACCATCGCCAAAATTTCTTTTAAGACAGTCGCGACAATCCTGGAAGATTGGCGCATGATCCCAATTTCCCGCTCGGTTTTGATTTGAATCCCCTTTTGTTGCTTTTTTTCGCGGGTGGGTTGCTGCTTTTGTAAAAGTAAATCGCTGAGAATATTCATATCGTGATGGAGCAGGCTGGGTGAAGGTGAGTTAGTTGGGAGTTGGGAGTTGGGAGCGGGTGAGACTGTATCCTTCTCATCTTAATACTTTCTTCGATCGTTGGCATAGGTGCTGCACAAGAGAACTATGCGAATAAATCGCCGATCGAATCGATCGATCGCCATCGAGATGAAACAGTACCCAAAAAGATTGTATTTTTACTTTGGCCGGAGGTCTACTTTCCGCTCGATCGCGATCGAGTGTTTTTTTGCACTTGTACTGTATGCGATAACTCACTTTGCGTTTATACTTCGTACCTTATAAGTATAAAATTGTCTAGACTATTGAGACGTAAAAGATCTAAATGAACGACCTTAAAATATTTGGCTTACCTGCTCGGCAAGGTCGATGGCTATTTTTACCCCTGGGCATTACAGCGATGCTCTGCTTGGGTACCGTTTATTCCTGGAGCATTTTTCGCAAGCCGCTGACCGAAGCTTTTAAACAGCAAGGCATAACCATTGGGGCAACAGATACATTGCTACCTTTTGCGACATTGCTGGTAGTATTTGCAATTTTGATGCCGATCGCCAGTAGGTATATCGAACGTTATGGTGCCTCTAAAGTGACCGCTGTCGGGGGGGTAATCGTTGGCTTGGGATATTTCCTTTCAAGTTTCGCCACCAGTATTCCCTTATTGATTGTTACTTATGGTCTGATTGGTGGAGCTGGCATCGGTATTGTCTATGGTGTACCGATCTCTGTCACCGCTAGGTGGTTTCCCGATCTCAAGGGGTTGACTGTCGGTTTAACTGTAGTTGGCTTTGGTTTATCACCATTGATTACCGCACCACTCGCCAAGTTTTTAATCGATACTTACGGCATCGACAGCACGTTTAGAATTCTCGGGGTAACTTTTACCGCGATCTTACTCGCGATCGCAACTCAGCTTAGGTTTCCGCCCGCAGACTGGCAGCCCAGTCCTCAGTTTATTGCCAGCCGAACGAGTATTGAGCCAGATCGCTTGCTGAGTTCGCCAAGCTTTTTTGCACTGTGGAGCTGCTATGCGATCGGTACCCTGGCTGGTTTGATGGCGGTCGGGATTGCAACTAACGTGGGCAAGGAAATCATCGGACTCGATACCAATACAGCTACGGCATCGGTATCGATTTTTGCAATCTTTAATGGTGCCGGTCGTCCAATTTTCGGTTGGTTAACCGATCGCATCAAGCCCAAAATGGCCGCGATTCTCTCTTATGTGATGATTCTAGTTGCCTCGATCGTCATGCTAAATACTGGTAAAGGTCAGGTTATCAACTATTTTTTTGCCTTCAGTTTACTCTGGTTGTCTTTGGGCGGATGGCTAGCGATCGCCCCGACAGCAACACTGTCGATGTTTAATCCCGTTAATTACACTAAAAACTATGGCATAGTTTTTACAGCTTATGGGGCAGGAGCTTTAGCTGGAACACTAGTTGCTGGTAATGCCAAAGATATTTTTGGTAGCTATACCAATGCCTTTATTCCGACTGCAATTCTCTCGATTCTGGGCATCTTAATTGCAACTTTCGCGCTCAAACCCGATCCCAAAAGTCAGCAAGTATAAATTGGACAATCGAGTCGAAAACTCTAGCTGAGTGTATCGGAAATAAAATAAGAATTCCTTGTGAAAGCAGAATTGCGAACCAGTTTACTTAGTATTATTTCGACATCTATCGATCGACCTCTTGAAACTAGTATTTTAATATTCTTTGAAGCTATTTAGCAAAACAACACACCTTATAATTCAACTTCCAACTCATTCATGTCTGAAAATCGGATTCGAGTCGCTAAAGACAAAGCTGAATTAGTCAAATCGTTAATTGCCTCGACTGAAAACAACAGTCCTTTTCAGACCTTTGCCGACGTAATTTTATTTGCTGCCGTGCTAGGTGCCAAAAATAAACAACGTCGGCCATTGGGTGAAATATCGAAAAAAGAACCGGGGCCGATTAGCATCGAGATCTTTCTCGCACATGGTTACGATCCGGTGATGAAACTAATTGCGATCGCGGCTACTGAAAATATTAATGTGATTTCACCAGATCGATCGGATGTCGAACAACAGCGGATTCATATTTTTGAAGAATATGCCAACGGTGGCTTGGAGCTACTCGATCGCGAGTTGTGCGGGGCTGTAGACTATACAGAGCGGATTTTGCTAATGTTGTCAGTCGATGCCAAGCAAAGGGCGACTCTGCCAAGTCAAGCTGCCGATCCAAATACACCTAAAATAACCGGCACAGATCCCACCGCCACTGCTCCCATCGAATTCGATCTGCGAAAATTCTTGGGATAAATCGTGCTAAATATGTTGTCAACGAAACAAAACCCATTAAACTAAGGTCAGTTAAGTTTAGTTGTATGCGTCCATCATTCCACCTAACGGGGAATGCCGTTACTTGGAGATAATATTTATGAACGTTCTGCTGCTCTATCCTCGCTTCCCCAAGAGTTTTTGGTCGTTTGAGAAAATGATCGAGCTAATGGGTCGTAAAGCTTTGATCCCACCGTTAGGATTGATTACCGTCGCTGCTATTCTTCCCCAAGAGTGGAACTATAAGCTGGTCGATTTAAACGTTCGCGAAGTTACCGAAGCTGAGTGGAGTTGGTCGGAGTTGGTGATTTGTTCGGCGATGATCGTTCAAAAACCAGATTTACTCGCCCAGATTCAAGAAGCCAAACGCCGTGGCAAGCGCGTCGCCGTCGGTGGCCCTTATGCTACGGCTTTACCGAACGAGGTGTCAGAGGTTGGAGCCGATTATTTAATTTTAGATGAAGGCGAACTGACGATTCCCTTATTTGTCGAAGCAGTCAAACAAGGCCAACTCTCGGGTACCTTCCGCGCACCAAATGGCGAACGTCCCGATGTGACGACTACTCCCATCCCTCGCTTTGAACTGCTGGACTTCGATGCGTATGCCGAGATGTCCGTCCAGTTTTCGCGCGGCTGTCCGTTCCAGTGCGAGTTCTGCGATATTATCGTCCTCTACGGTCGCAAACCTCGGACTAAAGATCCCGCCCAAATGCTCAAGGAACTCGACTATCTTTATGAATTGGGTTGGCGGCGCAGTATCTTTATGGTCGATGACAATTTCATCGGCAACAAACGCAACGTCAAACTGTTGCTCCAAGAATTGCTACCGTGGATGGTCGAGCACAAGTATCCTTTCTCCTTTGCCACTGAAGCCTCGGTCGATTTAGCTAACGACCAAGAGCTGATGGATATGATGGTCAAGTGTAACTTTGGTTCCGTGTTTCTGGGCATCGAAACTCCCGACGAGGAAAGTCTGGCACTGACTCAAAAACACCAAAATACTCGTAGTTCCCTTAGCGAAGCAGTCGAACGCATTGCCAGATCGGGGATGCGGGTGATGGCCGGATTTATTATCGGCTTCGATGGTGAGAAAACAGGTGCAGGACAACGGATCGTCAAGTTTGTAGAACAGACAAACATTCCGACTGCCGTATTTAGTATGCTGCAGGCATTACCAGATACCGCGCTATCCCATCGGTTGGCCAAAGAAGGCCGCCTGCGCGGTACGGCAGATGGCAACATCAACCAAACCACGTTGATGAACTTCGTCCCCACCCGTCCGCTCGAAGACATCGCCATTGAATATATGGATGCTTTCGATGAATTATACGAGCCATCGAAATTCCTCGATCGCACTTATCGTCACTACCTGATGCTTGGCGAAGCTACCTATCCTTATAAAGGTGAAGGTCGTAAGAAAGCCATCAGTTTGCTGGTAATTCGCGCCCTGCTAATTATCTGCTGGCGACAAGGTGTAGTTCGTTCCACCCGTTGGCAGTTCTGGCGCAACCTCTGGAGCATGTACAAGCTCAATCCAGGTGGGGTCAGTAGCTATCTGGTCACATGTGCCCAAATCGAACACTTCTTGGAGTACAGAGGCATTGTCCGTCGCGAGATCGAATCTCAACTGGCAGATTTCCTGGCCGAAGAAGCTAGACTCAAAGCGACAGCAACTGAAGGGGTTAAAGTTGAAGCAGTTGCTGAAACAGTTGCCTAAATAGTAGATCTGACGATCGCTAAAAAATCTGGGTAGGGATAATTCATGACGCGATTCGCGCTCCTCGGTTTTCCCGAGGGTTTAGCGACCCAAATCACGCGGAGGTTCCCTCCGCATGTGTTTGGGTCAAGACAGCGAATCAAGACATTACCCCTACCCAGATTTTTTAGCGATCTTTTGGATTAATTATGTGAGTAATCGACGATTACTTCTTTCTGCTTATCTTGATATATGTCCCACATTTGGCGATAAGCCGCTTCCATATCTAGCGTAAATTGTTTGGCATTCCAGACAGGTGCCGTAGTTCTACCCGATCG
>NZ_JANPGM010000658.1:0-4073 GCF_031423935.1 Chamaesiphon sp. VAR_69_metabat_338 | reverse complement strand
CGCTTGCAGCGCGCGTTCGGACTTACAAGTCCGAACCGTTTCGCAGGCGGCTTGTGTCCAAGTGGCGCACTGACGATCGTCGATGCCGTGACTAGCTTGGGTGCAGTTAACGTCCCGATCGATGAGTGGGGGCTGGATGTCGTCTGTTCTGGCTCCCAGAAAGGCTTTATGATCCCGCCTGGATTGGGCTTTGTCAGTGTCAGCCCCAAAGCCTGGGAAGCATATAAGGTCGCAAAATTACCGCGTTTCTATATGGATTTGGGTAAGTACAGCAAAGATGCTGCCAAAAACACGACCCCCTTCACACCACCGGTTAACTTGATTTTTGCCCTCCAAGCAGCACTGAAGATGATGCAGGCTGAGGGCTTGGAAAATATCTTTGCGCGGCACCATCGCCAGATGCAAGCTACCCGCGCGGCAGCCACCGCCATGGGCTTACCCTTGTACGCACCAGAGGGACACGGTAGTCCGGCAATTACTGCCGTCGCACCGACCACAGTGGATGCCGAACAAGTGCGCAGCGTGATGAAGAAGAAATTTGATATCGTCCTCGCGGGCGGTCAGGATAGCCTCAAAGGTAAAATCTTTAGAATCGGGCATCTCGGCTTTGTGTGCGATCGCGACATCCTGACGGCGATTGCTGCCCTCGAAGCAACGATCGTCGAACTCGGTCATACTGGCGTTACCGCCGGTGCGGGGGTCGCTGCTGCGGCCAAAATCTTGCTGAAGTAATCGAGATTATTGCCGGGGTAAGTGTGAGATTTGTCACCCCGATCGATCGGGAATTTAGCGATCTAGACAGCCAGGTTGGGGGTATCGAGATCGCGCTCGCCCGATCGATTTGGCGAGCGCGATCGGGGTAATACTCGATCGGGCGAGCTGCACTAGGTCGGAGCTAGCTGGGCAAAACCGGACATCGCCCCCCGATCCGATGTCCGCATGCTCGCCAAATCGTGCCGATTTGCCGGATTTACGTAATATAATTTACAATAATTTCAGTCTGATTTATCTTAGCAATGAAGATTAATATTGCTGCGATTGAAGGTATCTTTTTTATACCTTAGATCGGTTTCTAAATTGACAAACAAGCTCGCTGCGATTCGGTTGAAATCTACATATTTACATCAATGTTCGTGTATTTAATGATACTTGGATCGTTGAATTTACGAGTTTGACATTTCCAATTCAGTACCTAGCGGTGCGCGTGACAACGATCTTGAGGCCAAGCTTACAATTTAAAATCTCCAAACGTCACTGTGTCGATGTCTTTGTAGTTGTTAATAGTTACCGCCGGTTGCAGCTTTTTGAATATCTTTAGAGACTAATTATGTTAAGTAGATTTTGGAGCAAAAATAATAAACAAAAGAAACAGCAGGACTCACAACAGTTAGCAACTGACGGTGCCGAGGGAATGGTGAGTAGAGAACGCGATTTTTTCGGCGTCAAGCCAACTCGCTCCGCGCACCCCAGCATGTCCGAAAATCCCGATCCGATCGAGCGACGGCAACCAGCCCAGCGACCGCCAACTGCCGAACGCGAGTCGAGCGATCGAGACTTGCTGGCGACCGTCGATCTGGCGGGGATGGGTGCAACCGACGATCCAGACACCTGGTATCAGCAAGGTAACTCCTGTCGGAATGCCGGTAAGTTAGAAGTAGCACTGGCTTGTTATAACAAGACGATCGAGTTGCAGCCCCACAAGCAAGAAGCTTGGGCGAACTTAGCTTGGGTCTTAGTCGGACTCGGCAGATTAAATGAAGCCTTAGATGCCTATACGCAAGCCCTAGCCCTTCAGCCATTAGATGCCGAAACTTGGGCAAATCAAGGCTGGGTATTATATCAATTGGGGTATTTTCAGGAGACGGTAGAGAGTTGCCAACAGGCGATCGCCATCAATGCGGCTGACTGGTTTGCCTGGGAGCTAAAAGGACGCGCCCTGTTCGAGCTTCAAGATCCCGACTTGGCACTGGCGGCTTACGATCGCGCCTTGGAAATTCACCCCGATAGCAGTACGGCATTGGCGCATAAGGGGTGGTTGTTATTTCAGATCGGCCAGGTACAAGCAGCCTGTATTTGCTACGAACGGAGTCTCCAACTCGATCCGACGGAGCGATATACTTGGAACAATCAAGGTCAAGTCTTATTTCAGTTAGGTAATATCCGGGCGGCAACCGAATCTTATCAACAAGCGATCGTCCTCGATTCGCAATTTTATCAAGCGTGGAATAACTTAGGTGTCGCCCATTTCGAGCAAAAAAGTTTTCAAGATGCCCTGCGCTGCTATCGCTGCGCGATCGAGTTAGCACCAGAGTTTGCGGCGGCTTGGTACAACCAGGGCAAAGTCTTGTTCTTTCTGGGCGATTTTGAAGCGGCGTTGACGGCTTATACCAAAGTTACCCAACTCCAACCCGATTTCGATCGAGCTTGGAATCACTGCGGTAATATTCTGTTTCATTTAGGCGAGTTAGAACCCGCACTCCGCCGCTATGAAGTCGTCACTAAATTACAGCCCCAATTGGCTGAAGGCTGGACGAATCGCGGCCATATTCTCGCTAGACTCGATCGACCCCAAGAAGCCCTCAATTGCTACACGCAAGCGACGACGCTGCTGCCTAAAGATGCCGAAGCTTGGAACAATCGCGGGACGGCGATGTTTCAATTAGCGCGCTACGAACATGCTCTAGACTGCTATCGCAAAGCCACCCAATTTGACTCGACTCATAGCGACGCGTGGAATAATCAGGGCAAAACGCTGTTTAAACTCGGTCGATTTGAAGCGGCGATCGAATGCTACGATCGCGCCACCAAGCTCTACCCAGAATTTTATACGGCTTGGAATAACTTAGGCGTCGCCCAATTTCACCTCCAACGTTATGATGCGGCGATCGTCAGCTACGATCGCACCTTGGCGATCCAACCCCAATTTCATCAAGCTTGGTATAACAAAGGCATGGCTTTGTTTCACCTGAGCCAATACGAGCAAGCTTTAGCCAGCTACGATCGGACACTCAAACTCAAGCCCGATTATTATCAAGCTTGGAATAACTTGGGCTTCGTGCTATTTCATTTGGGACGCCATGCGGAGGCGATTAGTAGCTATAGCCATACCCTCAAACTCAATCCCGAATTTTATCCTGCTTGGTACAACCAAGGGATGACTTTGGCGCATCAAGGTAAATATCCAGAAGCAATCGCCAGCTACGATCGAGCACTCAGCTTTCAGCCTGACGATGCCTATATCTGGCACAGTCGCGGTCAAGCGATGGCTAAGATCGAGCAACCTGCCGAAGCTTTAACTTGTTTCGAGCGAGCGATCGAGCTAATGCCCAATAACTACGAACCGTGGTACGAGCGCGGTAAAATTCTGGCCGAACTCGGTCGATATCCAGCGGCGATCGCCAGTTTCGAGCGCACCTTGCAACTGAGTACCAAAGATCCGGCGATTTGGCACAGTTATGGGATCGTCCAAGGCTTACAGCAAGAATATTCCGCCGCTTTAGAAAGTTACGATCGGGCGATCGCCATCGATCCCAACTTTTATCAAGCCTGGTACGAGCGCGGCAATGCGCTCTCGGAGCTAAAAAGACACGAATATGCCATTGTCAATTACGATCGCGCCATTGCGATCGCCCCCGACTTTTTTCCCGCCAGTCAGGGCAAAGGATTATCCTTATTTAAGCTCCATCGCTACCCCGAAGCGATCGTCAGCTACGATCGCGCCTTAGCCATCGAGCCGAATAGTTTCGAGTGCTGGTGTCAGCGGGGATATGCCCTCTCCCATCTCGAACAGTGGGACGCTGCCCTCTACAGCTATCAACAAGCAATCGGCATCGATCCGATGGCGGCGACGATCTGGTATTTTCAAGGCAAAACTCTGCTCAAGCTGCAACGTTATCCCGAAGCCTTGGCAGTATACGATCGCGCCCTCAATCTTCAGCCCGCAGACTATCACAGTTGGAACGATCGGGGCTTGATTCTGGCGCATCTCGATCGGCAAGCTGCGGCGATCGAGAGCTACCGCCAAGCGATCGCCATTCAACCCGATTATCATCCCGCTTGGCACAATTTGGGCA
>NZ_JANPGM010000657.1:0-4754 GCF_031423935.1 Chamaesiphon sp. VAR_69_metabat_338 | reverse complement strand
ATGCGGAGCCAAACCGCATCCAGAATTCAGTGTCGGCGTGTATGAAACAGTCAAACTGTTGCGAATGGGCATAGTCGTTATCGAGCAATTAGAATATAGCTCAGAAACCATGTGGTTGAAGCTGCTGGGGAATAAAGAATCAGCGCGGCGAGCATTTGAGGGCATCGAACAGCTATCGCCAGAGCGTCGGGAGAAAAATGATACAATACTGGCAAGCCTCAAATATTGCGTATATCTCCAAGACTTACCAGCAAACAGTTTAAGTGCAGAGGAGCAAGAGTTTATGAGAACGATGGCAGAGATCGATGCTTGGTACGATGCCGAGATGGATAAGGCGGAAAGCAAGGGCGAACAAAGAGGTAAGACAGAAGGCAAGCTAGAAGGTAAGCTGGAATCTGCTACTAGAGTTATTGGTGTGAAGTTTCAGGGATATGTACCATCGGAAAAGGTGACGAGTCAACTCGCTGATTTGAATGAGCAGCAGCTCGACGATTTGATTGTGGGGATGTTTGGTTGGCAGACGGTGGCTCAGATGGAGGAATGGCTTAATTCAGTTGAGAGTTAATTGTTAGAATCGCGAGAGATTGATTTGCTTCGGTTCAGCAACGCCCTCAAATGAATTTGGGGCTAAAAGCAAAAGTCCTCTGAAGAGGACTGCAAAATTTTAATTCAGTCCATTTTAATGGACTTATGCTCTTAGCCCGAACTTCCAGTTCAGGGCTTGGCTGGAGAGAAGCTAGAAGTCTTTGGATGCGGAGCGTTATTTTGAACTCAGATTCCTTAGATATTCAAATTAATAGATATAGAATAGGCTGTGAAATATTAATATTGATTCGATCGGCAAGAGGTTGAAGATACTATAATTGATTGCTAAAATCGGAGAAATTTCTCGATTTGTATTGTTTTCTCTGCTAGGGAATGACCACTTTTATATTTAACGAAAATTAATAAAAAGTAGCTTAAATAATATGGCTAAGATTGCAATATAGAAAGGTGAGTATAGATCGTTATCCTGAATCCTTGCTTTTTTTGTTTTATCAGCAGCAACAAATATTTCAAAATCCTCTGCCTTACTTAACGGTAATCCCTGAATTAATGCCTCTCTTATTTCAAGACATTTACGAGCATTTTCCAGATCTTTTTTAAGTCGAGTAAAAATTATCAGTAGTAATGATACAAAAGCAGTATCGGCTATTAGCATGAAAATTTCTGATTTGTACTGAATCGCAACATTTTTGTTGACGACAAGAAAGGAAGTAATACCAAATGAAGAAATAGTTGCGAAATAAATAGTATTAAATATTCTTTCTCTTATGAGTCGAATTTCATTACGATCTTCTTGCATAGCAGTTTTCAGAAAATCTGCTTTTATTTTCAACAAATCTGCTTTTTCAAAAGATGACATCATGAAGCTGCTCCCGTTTTTAATATATCTAGTTCAAATGCTCGATGCATTAGATCCCAACCTATATTACTCAATCAGGTAACTTATACCGATCGACAATTTTCTTCGCAAACTCTGGTACGTGTTGCTCTAACTTTTCTGGATAATTGCGTTTGGTAAATAGATAATTGCGAGTAAAGTGAGAATCGATCGAGAACCGCGCGTATTCCAATCCTTTGGGGCCGATCTTATCGATGACTACACCCATGATTTTCGCTACCCACATTGGTAATGTGACTGCTTTATCGTAGGCAGGAATGCTTTGTTGGACTGCGGCTGTACGATCGCCTTTGGACATCACAGCTTGAGTCTCGATCGCGTTATTTACTAAATCTAACATCTGTTGACCGCGATCGTTTCTAACTACGATCCATTGCCAGCCAAAGGGTGCGCCCATATAACCGACGACTAAATCAGCGAGGGAGTTTACATAGTCGAAACAACTCAAACAGGATGGTGCAAAGACGTCTTTTAATTCTTTGGTATTCAAGCCGAAGAAGGGGACTAATTCTGTCGAACCATCTTCATGTTTGAAGTGGACGTTGAAGTCCTGCATGAACTCATAATAAACTACCGTTTCGGGCGATCGACTGGTGGTTTCTAAAAACTTCTGTAAGCCCGCGCGGGTGACGTTATCGGTACAGGGGGTGCCGAGGACGTATAGTTGCTCTAAGCCTAATTCTTTCTCGACGGCGCGTAAGGCTTGAATCTGACAGCCGACACCGATGACGAGGAGCTTTTTCAAGCCCGATTCGGCGATTTGTTCGAGGATCGATAGGTTTGGTGAGAGGGTGGGTTTGTTGACTTTAGCTGCGAGAATTTCCTCCCTAGTTCGCGCGATGATCGGCATTGGTGTGAATCGATCTTCGGGCGTATTTTGGACGCAGACAACGCCTTCTACCAGCCCCTGCTCCAACATTTCGATCGCGATCGTACTGACGATGCCCGTCCACTGGGCACCAGGGATTGGTTCGATTTTCCGCGCCGCCATCATCTGCTGATGGACGCCAAAATACAAGTCATCTTCTTTGTCCAAATCTCGACTGCGCCCGTGAGTCTGAGTTTCGAGAGCTGGAATCTGCTGGTTGAGGAAAGCACAAGCCGTTTTGACGTAGTGGATATAGTGGGTATCGCACAACCCGCATTCGCTGCATAGTTCCTTTGCAGGTTTGACACTGTTGGGTTTGAGGGCTTTGGCTTTCTGGTGTTTGGGCGCAGCAGTCATGGGGGAGGCTCGATCGATTATTTGGTTATTTTAGCCTAGTGGCTAGGGGATCGCGATCGGTAGATGGTTAAGTTTTCGCAGGCTGACTTGGTAGAGGCGATCGGATTACGCTTCGAGGGCACCAGTTCTAATTTCGGCTAAAATCACGCGTTGCCGATCCGAGGTACGATTTTCGATCGGGAGCATCCCACTTTTTATGCAGGTTCACAGCCCTCACCCCCAACCCCTCTCTCTTGGTGCGTTTCCATGGTCGGGAAACCCAACCGGAACGCACCGCTCCCAAGCTTGGGAGAGGGGAGCCAGAGCCAGAGGAGATGGCGGGGTGAGGGCACAAGAAAGTGTTGCCACAATAAAAGTGGGATGCTCCCTTTTCGATCTTTGTATGTAGCCAGATCGTTTCTCTTTCCCCCGCTCCTCACTCCCCGCCCCCCGCTCACTCTGCCAGCTTTCCAGACTTCGATCCAGTAACACCTAAAGCTATTTACCTAAAAAATCTAAAATCAGCTTGGCGGTAATCTTTGCCTGCTCCAAATGGGGAACGTGTCCGCAATCATCGATCCATTTGAGTTGAGAATTTGGTAATTTCTGCTCGAACAGTTGTGCTGCTTTGATGCCCAAGATCCGATCTTGTTTGCCCCAGAGGATTAATGTTTCTTGCTGGATTTCGGATAATCGATCGAGTAGGTAGCCATAGCCGCTACTCCTAGTAAAGGCAATCAAAGCTTCGCGCCAATTTGGCATTTCCAGATGCAGTGCGGCACATAATTGTGCATCATCAGTAACAAAAGCCGGATCGAAATAAGCTTTCTTGCTGACACTCCTGCGTACAGTTGGATTCGCCAAAAACTTGGTTGCTAAATTACCGAGTGGTTGAATCAAAAACTTTCCCGTCGCCGGTGGTTTCGTAAAACCCGCACTATCGATGAGAATCAGTCGATCGACGGCTTCAGGATATTTGAGCGTAAATTCGATCGCGGCGGCTCCACCCATCGACACGCCGACTAATATCATCGGTTGTTGGATCTTAGTCTGCCAGAATGCTTGTAAATGAGTGCGAATGCTTTGGGCACTAAACATACAATCGGGCAATCTTTCAGTAAAGCCAAATCCTAATAAATCGAGTGCCCAAACTTCGCACTCTTTAGCGATCTGTGGCAGCATCCGGCGAAATTCAAACAGCGAACTATCGAATCCATGTAGAAACACGACCGGAACCCCACCAACACCCTGACAAATATAATTGGTTGGAATCGGTTGTAAAAGTAAGGACGTAAGAATATCGGTACGCTGCATTTGATGGGCAAAGTCGATCGATTCTGGCTCGGTTAATTGCCGAACGCTGGCGGGTAAAAAGCGGGGAAACATCTACTGTGATAAATTTTACTTCCGTATTATCGCCGATCGCTCGACTAGAATATATATTAATTAAGCTTTCGACAGACTCGATCGCACCAGCGCATCCCGAATATGACTACATTCACAACCAGATCCGATCTGCATGACTTGCCGTCGATCTCGATCGAATCGTCATCAGCGATCCGAATTAAATATTGGACAGTCCAGGAGTACCACAGGATGTGCGATCTGGGGATTCTCGATCCTACCGAACGGACTGAATTAATTGCGGGACACATCATACTAATGACTGCCAAAGGAACTCCTCATGTCATCACACTCCAACTTTTAGCCACGAATATTCAAGAGCAGCTTGGTAGAAGTGCTCTTATTCGTACTCAAGATCCGATTCGACTGGATAATTTTTCAGAGCCGGAACCGGATCTGGCGATCGTCAAAGGCTCCATCCTCGATTACGCAGAGCGACATCCGGAGCCTGAGAATATTTACTTAGTTATCGAAGTCGCAGATTCTACTCTCAAACAAGATTGTGAGGTGAAGGATAAACTCTATGCTCGTTGGCGTAGCCTCTCCTTGGAGAATCGAATATCGCGGAATACTGGGTAATAGACATCCAAAATCGCCAAGTTCGGATCTTCCGCGATCCGACCCCTACCGGCTATGGCAGCCAATTAATGCTGACAGAAACTCATTCAATTTCACCGCTGGCATTTCCAGAGATTGTTTTGT
>NZ_JANPGM010000656.1:0-6714 GCF_031423935.1 Chamaesiphon sp. VAR_69_metabat_338 | reverse complement strand
GGATGTTGCCCAAAATCTCTGGCATCGAGCTGTGTCAACGTTTGCGGGCTGCAAACTATATGCTGCCGATCCTGATGCTCACCGCCCGCGATCGGATGGAGGATAAAATTACTGGCTTGGACGCTGGTGCCGACGACTACCTCGTCAAACCATTTGGGATGGCCGAACTGCTCGCCAGACTCCGCGCCCTCCAGCGTCGCTCGCAAGTGTTTCAGCCGGAGCAGTTGCAAGTGGGAAATCTACGGCTAGACTACGATAATAATGCCATTGCGATCGCTAATTTACACGGCACAGACCGATCGATTGCTTTAACAGCCAAAGAATTTCAATTATTGGAATATCTGATGCAACATCCCGATCGCACGCTCACTCACGACCAAATTCGCAACCGCGTCTGGGCTTTTGATTCCGAATCTGCCAGTAATGTCGTCGCCGCCCAAATTCGATTGTTGCGAAAAAAATTAGCCGAATTTGGTTGTGAAAACGCGATCGAAACCGTACGCGGATTCGGTTATCGCTTGAATAGCGGAGAGCGGGAAGCGGGGTGATTGGCTAGATGAGTTCGCAACTATCCACTACCAACTCCCTGTCTTGACTGAAACACATGCGGAGGAAACCTCCGCGTGATTTCAGCCGCAACTCCCATACGGTGGTACAGCAACTCCCAACTCCCAACTAGCCAAAGTGCATCAAAATCGACTATTCAATCGCACCCGCATTCAATTAACTGGCTTTTATGCGATCGTCATTGGGTTAATTACCTTGCTGTGTGGGTATACGATTCACTTAGTGATGATTCGGGCTTTTGCGCGGACGATCGATCGCGAACTAAATACGCTCGCTGGCACAGTTCATGATAGCCTGGAAGCCGTTTTGCAACAACCTGAAATCGTCGATCCGATCGCCCTGAAATTATTACCAGGATTGTGCGTAACGGGCAACCCTTGTTCGCCGATCGAACCCGATTCTCAAATCGGCAAACTCACTCACAAACAAGGCTATTACCTGAGATTATTAAACCGCAATGGTCGGACGATCGCCACCCTCGGTACCACCAAACACAACTTTCCCGATCGACTCCCCACGACGCACTGGGAAACTATTACCGAAGATCGCGGCGAACGGTTTCATCTACATACGCTCCGACTCAAGACGATCGACAATCGTCACTGGGGCTATCTCCAAGTCGCCCAATCCTTCGATCTCTTAGATGAATATATGCATAGCCTGCATCTCATCCTGATTTTTGGGATTCCATTGGCGATGCTACTCATCGGCGGGGCGAGCTGGTGGCTCTCTGGCTTGGCAATGCAGCCGATTTATCAATCCTACGAACAGATCCAACAATTTACTGCCGATGCCGCTCACGAACTTCGCACGCCACTGGCTGTGATGCGGATTGCCGTAGATAGCACGCTCGAAGCTGAGATCGTCGATCCCGAAGCACGTAACAATCTCGAAATCGTCCAACGTCAAGTTGGCTATCTCACTCGTCTGGCTGAAGATTTGCTATGGCTGTCGCGGTTGGAAGCCAACCAGTTACTATTGAAGTCGCAACCATGCTGTCTCAATGAGTTAGTCAGCGATTTAGAGGAAGAGTTAGCTCCCCTCGCCCTCACTCACAAGATCGATCTGCGCTTGGAAATCGCCACCGACAAGCTACTCTACGTCAACGGCGATCGCGACAGACTGTATCGAGCGATCGCCAATTTGATTACCAACGCTGTTCAATATACTCCGGCTGGGGGAGTTGTCATCATTGGACTAGACTGTGCAGATCGGCAGGCGATCGTCACGGTTCGAGATAATGGCGTGGGGATTGCGAGTGAAGATCTGCCGCGTATTTTCGATCGCTTTTATCGCGTTGGTGCAGATCGCGCTCGGACTCAGGGCGGTACGGGATTGGGCTTGGCGATCGTCCGGGCGATTGCGATCGCCCATCAAGGTAGCATTCAAGTTGTGAGCCAACTGGGCGATCTCAACCAGCCAATATCCCAAAGTGGTACTAAATTTACCCTGCGGTTGCCACTCAATGGGGATCTACCCATCAAAAAGTAAAAAGGACTGTCAGGAAAAGTTTCCATTCAGTCCAGAAATTTAGTTAAGTGTGAGAGCTGAGTTCGTAACCATAACATCGGCACAAAGCTAGATATTGCTTTGCTTTCTCATCATTCGCTGGCCGATTTTAGTTAGGAAATAATAAAGGACAATCGTTACTCGTCGTTTAATTCAAATTTTCATTACATAGTCTTGCGGTGAGGAGTATTAGCAGTAAGACTAGATTGAGTGAGCATTTGAAATATTCAAATAACGATGTCCCAAACTTGAAACTTTAGTTATTTAGAGTGGGCCATTGCTTCCTCTTGGAGCTTGCTTTTGGCAGACTTAAACTGAGTTGCCATTTGTTCTTGCTGGTCATCGCTACAGTTGTTGCGAATCGCGGCAAACATGGTGTTTTCTTCTTGAGCTACGTGAGCCGTCACAGCCTGCTTCAAGGTTTCAACTTTAGCTTTGAAATTGCTGTCAGAAGGAGTCATCGATTTGATTTCTTCCAACATCTTTTTCATTTCTGCTTGCTCGTCATATAGTTCTTGGGTATCGCCATAGAACGGACGGACGGCTGGGTACACTACTTGCTCTTCGGCTTCAGAATGTACGGATAAATCTTTGTAGATTTGACCGAAGTATTCTTCAATCTTCTGAGGATCGTTGGTGTTATCAATTTGCATGAAGAGCATATTGACTTTATTATGATCTGCACGGATGACATCTTGGACATTCATGTCAGATTTGTCGCTGGTTTGAGTGACAGCACTGCCAACGATCCCGGAGAACGCGGCGATCGAATCTTGGACTCGCGCCCACAAGCCTTGCGCTGCTTCTTGCCCAGTGAGTTCGCGTACGCCCAAAATTTCGAGAACACCTTTGAGTTGTTCTTGGTGGGCGCGGTTCTCGAAGTTGAGCGTATTTAAAGGAGCGATAGCGGCTTCGACATCAGCACCGACTACTTGAGCTGCTTTATGTACCAATACACCAGACATGAATTGTTGATGCTTGAGGAGTTCGTGCTGAGAAGCTTTTTCATATAGCGAAAGCTCTGAGCCTTGCATCAACTCCTCCATCTTTTTGACCATTTCTGTAATGGTTTGTTTGGGTTCGCTCTTGACCCCATATTGCACCATGACTGTATCTAAAATCCCGATATTTTTGCGATCGTCATCTAACATCTTGCTAAACCGATCGCGGATTTCTTGGTCGTCACAAGCACCAATGAGCTTTTCTTCGTTAGAGATCAGCAAGTTTTGAAGTTCTTTCATTCCGGCTAGCTTGCAAGCGATCGCCGTCCGTTTTGAATCGTCAAGATTGATAGACATTTGTTGTTCTCCTTGCTAGTTAAAGTTTATCGTTTGTCGATAGACCATCTTTTCTTAAGATAAAATACTTAGACAATTAGCTCATCTCTCTAACGATGGATTGATAAGATCTATCTTTGGGAAGAGCGTCACAATATCTAAGTATTTAGCGATCGAAAATACTTAAAAAAATACAGTCTAGCACCCACAAGATGGGTGCTAAATGATAATTAAGGAGATTTAGCTCGATCGATTAACTCAAAGATTTGCCAAATGCTGTTAAGCCTTTACCCAACTTCTGGAGCGCGCCTTTAAAGCCACGTCCGGCACCAGCAGCAGCGGCGGTTGTTTTCTCGCCGAGTTGGATGAGTTTTTCGCTCAATTCCTCACCTTTAGCTTTACTACCTTTTAAAAGCTGCTTTAATTCTTTAAGTTCGGTCGCGATTTCCTTGAGACTGGCGTCTTCAGATTTGTGTAGTAAATCGTACCAGCGATCGATTTCACCGACTGAAGCTTTAGCATCGGTTTTGTCAGGTGCTTGTTTGAGAGTATCGACTAGTGCGTCTAAAGCTTCTAATTGCTCGGAATCTTCGGCTTTAGATAAAGACCGACCGATCTTGGTGAGCTGCTTGCCTAAATATTGTAATGGTGCCTTGAGTCCCTTATCGGCATCGCCAGCAATGTCGATCGTTTGCTCGCCCAGATGAGCGATGAGTTCGCCGAGTTCGTGGCCGCTTGGCTCCTTCCGCTTTAAGAGCTTTTGGAGATCTTTCAATCCAGTGGCAATTTCTTTAGCTTCGGGTAGTTTGGCTTGTTTCAATAAGCTGTGAAAAGTATCGATCGTCTCCAGCGCAGTATCGGGATCGATCCCGCTCAAATCGCCTTGAAATAATTTGGAAAGTGAGTCGAGTTGTTTGATGTTCGCATCATCTGTGGACTCAGCAGTTGCCGATTTGGCAGATGGTGCCGCCTTTTTTGATGCTTTGGTGCCATCGGTTACTTCTTGTTGCGCGGCACCGTTTTCAATCGAATCTTCCTGAGTCGATTCGCCTTTGTCTTGAATCTGTCTTTGACTGGCCATAATCTTAAATCTCCGATCGCTGGTTTACACCCAGCTTACAAACCTTTAGCCGCAGTGCCCTCATTCAAAGGGGATAGGCTGAGATCTGCCAGTTGAGAGAGATTGCCGCCAGCTAATCCGTTCGAGTCTGAGGTCAGATTATCAATCGCCCCAGCCAGAGGTTAGGCTACTCTATCTCTAGATTTGGATTTGGCAGGAATAGTACCATTGGCAAATTGTTTGCGGCCTTCTTGATAGACCTCTGATTTGCGGAGCTTGTCGCCGATCGATGCAGCCATCGATAATGCCAATGTCTCGGATTTAACTTTGGCGTATTGTCCCATCGGTTGATATTCTGGTACCAAGTTATGGAGCACGGCTACGCATTCTGTCACGGCACAATTGGCAGCGGCAGTGAGTAAGGTCGTGAGCTGCGGTGCTAGCTCATCCCAACCTAATTTAGCTTCGCGCGCGCAGAAAATTTTCGGATGTCCGGTTTTTAAAGCCGCATCGCAATCAATGAGCAGTTCTTCATAGATTTTCTCCCCAGGACGTAAACCAGTCACCTGGATGGGGATATCGCGTTCTGGTTCGAGGCCGTGTAAGCGAATCATCTTCGCTGCCAAATCGTAGATTTTGACGGGTTCGCCCATGTCGAGCAAGAAGACTTCGCCACCTTTAGCCATCGCCCCAGCTTGGATGACGAGCGTTGCCGCTTCGGGAATGGTCATGAAGTACCGGGTAATATCGGCATGAGTCAGGGTAATCGGTTTACCAGCTAAGATCTGTTCGCGGAAGCGGGGGACGACCGAACCGCTGCTACCCAGGACATTACCAAACCGCACCATCGTCAAGCAAGTTTGGAGATCGGGTTGGTCGGCCAAGCCTTGAAGTACTAGCTCGGCGACCCGCTTGGTGGCACCCATGATATTGGTCGGTCGGACGGCTTTATCCGTCGAGATCAGCACGAATTTAGGCACGCCACACTCGATCGCGCATTGAGCGGCGGTGAGGGTACCGCTGATATTATTAATCATCCCCGAAATCGGATTGGCTTCGACGATCGGCACATGCTTGTAAGCTGCCGCATGATAAATAATGTCTACTGGATATTTCTGAAGGACGCGGGTCAAGGCTGGCGCGTCAGTCACCGAACCTAAACAGGCGACCTTGTTGAGCTGGGGATAATTTTCGCCCAATTCCATGTCGATTTGATAGAGCGCGAATTCGTGCAATTCAAATACCAGCAGCATTTTGGGGTTTTGCTTGGCAATTTGGCGACAGAGTTCCGAACCGATCGAACCACCACCACCAGTAACTAACACTACTCGATCGGTCAGATCGTGTTGGAGTAATTCGGGACGCGGGGGAATCGACTGCCGACCCAAAAGATCCTCAATATCGAACTCGGGAGTCTTGGCAGGTGCGAAATGACCGTTCAAAAGTTCGGTAATACTGGGCACGGTTTTGACAGGTACGCCCAAGATTTGGAGTCGTTGCGACAGATTGCGTTTGCGTTGAGAGTCGAGGGAGGGCATGGCGAGCAGAATTTCTTCAAAGCCGAGTGTGGCTTTGAGTTTGAGCAATTCGGCTGGCGCATACACGCGGGTGCCTTGCAAGGTTTGACCTTGGAGCGCGGGATTATCATCGACAAACCCGATGAGTTTTTTGCTACTTTCTCTAGCGAGAGCCTGCGCGAAGAAACAGCCAGCATTACCCGCGCCGTAGATGATAACTCCCGTCTTGGTATCCGAGTCTGCACTGCGCCGCAGGCGTTCGTGGAGCGGGCGGACGCTAAATCTGACCGCGATCGCTAGAATCAGGGTGAGCATCCCGTCACTGAGCAGCACAGAGGCGGGAATTGCCGACACTAAAAATAAGCGATCGAGCGTGGCAATCGTCAGACAACTAGCCAATACTGCTTTGGCAATTGCAAACAGAAATTCGCCATTAGCATGACGCAATACTTGTTGATAAATATTAAAAAACCAAAAAAAGCCAATCTTGATGGCGATCTCGGCGATCGCAAAATTAAGTTGGTGCCACTCGATCGGCATCAGGTCTAATCCGCGCTCGAAACCGATCGCCGCACTAATCGAGATGGCAAACAAGATGATGTCAACGCCCGTCAGAATTGTATACTTCTGCTCGTTAGAAACCGTATTAATAAGTTTGTCTAAATAGGTATAAAACTTTGAAGAAACCTGAAATTCTTCATTTTTAAACGGTAGCTTAATCATTTGCTCAACTTAATATTCTTGATTTGACTCACCCATGCTGGTGGTTTGGAGATGTGCCTCA
>NZ_JANPGM010000655.1:0-2315 GCF_031423935.1 Chamaesiphon sp. VAR_69_metabat_338 | reverse complement strand
TGATGGGCAACCACGAACGCAAGCCTTATGATTATGCCTCATTATTATTCAATGCCAATAGTGGCAACTCGAACCTAGAAAGTATGATGTAGCTTCTACCAACACCCGATCGCTGGTTGCAAGTGATGAGAGATCTGGAAGTAGTAGATGTGAATATTAGCGATAATTAACTAAATATCTTAAAATTGAGAAAATCCGATGAGAAGTACGATCGCCATGTCTAAAATTTCGGTAAACTCTAATATCCACTTTGGCAAGCCTTGTATCTCTGGAACGCGCATTACAGTTCAGAGCGTATTGGAGCTAATCGATGGCGGACTATCATTTGAATCAATTATCCAAGACTACTATCCCGATCTGCAAGCTGAAGATATTCATGCTTGTCTCAGGTATGCTATTGCATTGGTAGCATCTGAGGATATTCATTTGCTTTCGGCTTAATTATGCGCCTTTTACTCGACCAAGATGTGTATGCAGTAACAGCCAGATTTATAATTACTGCTGGGCATGATGTTGTCCTTGTGTCTGAGCTGGGGATGGCATCAGCCGCAGACGAAGAAATACTTAGAACTGCACAGTTACAACATCGAATTTTGGTCACACGAGATCGAGATTATGGAAATCTTGTTTTTGTGAGGGGGATGGGAGCGGGCGTAATTTATCTCCGTATTCAGCTCGATAATGCTAATGAAGTACATAGCGAACTGACACGAGTTTTAGAAACTTATTCAGAAACAGATTTGTCTGGAGCTTTTGTTGTCATCGAATCAGATGGTTATCGATTTCGGCGACCGCCTCCATCATTAAACTAATGGTACTCACGATCGATACCCAGACCCAGAGCGGATAGAGAAAGACTTAAGCCGATCGCGATCCCGAACGATCCCCAAAAATAGCTTCCCAGAGCAAAAACCGTTAAGATCGAGAATAGCGATGTTCTCTTATAGAGGCTGCGCCTAAAGATTACTCGGATACAACATAGAGAACATGCGTTTAATTTTGATGACTGGGAAAGGTGGTGTGGGTAAAACCTCAGTTGCGGCGGCAACTGGATTGCGGTGTGCCGAACTCGGTTATCGGACGCTGGTATTGAGTACCGATCCCGCGCATTCGCTGGCGGATAGCTTTGACATGGAGATGGGACACGATCCGCGCGAGGTGCGTCCGAACCTCTGGGGTGCGGAACTCGATGCCCTCAAAGAATTAGAAGGTAACTGGGGCGCGGTTAAACGGTACATCACCCAAGTTTTGCAAGCGCGCGGCATGGAAGGCGTGCAAGCTGAGGAATTGGCGATTTTACCTGGGATGGATGAGATCTTTGGGCTAGTGCGGATGAAGCGGCACTATGACGAGGGCATCTATGATGTCTTGATTATCGACTCGGCACCAACCGGAACTGCCCTGAGATTGCTGAGTTTGCCGGAAGTCGGCGGTTGGTATATGCGGAAGTTTTACAAGCCCTTGCAGGCGGTGTCAGTTGCGCTCAGACCGCTAGTCGAACCGCTATTTAGACCGATCGCGGGGTTCTCGTTGCCGAATAAGGAAGTAATGGATGCGCCCTATGAATTTTACGAGCAAATCGAAGCATTGCAGAAGATCTTGATGGATAACACCGTCTCTTCGGTGCGTTTAGTGACGAACCCAGAGAAGATGGTAATCAAAGAGTCGCTACGCGCCCATGCTTACCTAAGTTTGTACAACGTCTCGACCGATTTGATTATTGCCAATCGGATCATTCCGGCTACCGTCACCGATCCCTTCTTCAAAACCTGGAAGGAAAATCAAGAGAAATATCGCCAGCAGATTCACGAGAATTTTCATCCGCTGCCAGTGAAGGAAGTGCCGTTGTATACCGAGGAGCTGTGTGGACTCGAAGCACTCGATCGATTGAAGGACACTCTCTATGGCGATGAAGATCCCAGCAAGGTTTACTACCAAGAAACCACCCTCCGCGTCGTCCAGGAAGGTAACTGCCTCTACAGTCTGGAGCTGTATCTGCCAGGAATTGCCAAAGACCATATTCAACTCAATAAAACTGGCGATGAATTGAATATCCGGATCGGCAACCACCGCCGGAACATGGTGCTACCGCAAGCTCTGGCTGCGCTGCAACCTACTGGTGCGAAGATGGATGAGGATTATCTCAAAATTAAGTTTGCTTGAGGATAGCTCGATCGAATTTCACGATCTGGGGTAGGTAACTGCCCCAAACAAGAGAACCAATTATATCTGTTTAGCTAAAATTTTGCGACAAATCTTAATATTGAGTCCCAAAATGGGTAGGATAGATAAATAGGATTGGGATCGCAATCCCA
>NZ_JANPGM010000654.1:0-7429 GCF_031423935.1 Chamaesiphon sp. VAR_69_metabat_338 | reverse complement strand
GCGATCGGGTCGAGTATAAATGTTAGTTTCATCAGAACGGGCGTGAGGGGACAAGAAGCTCTCTAGCTGAAATATTAGGTGCTATTGTACTCGATCGGCAAGATATTAGTTCTCGCGAAAAAATTCGTGGTAGAGGTAATTTATGAAGCGGCTCGCGCACGCCTATGTTCCCCGACGGTTTAGCGACCCAAATCACGCGGAGGTTCCCTCCGCATGTGTTTGGGTCAAGACAGCGAGACAAGACATTACCTCTACCCCGAATTTTTTCAGCTCGTTAACTTAACGTTTATTGGATTGATAACCGCGCCACACGCCAACTAAAATGCCTTGAAGCTGAACGAGATGGGCTTGGGATTCGATCGGTTTATATTTAGGATTTGCCGCTTGGAGAGTGATATTCTCGCCCTGACGGTGGTAGCGTTTGAGCGTCGTGCCTTGACCTTCCACGCGGGCAGCCACGATCGTCCCATTTTTGACATCTGCTGAGTCCTTAACTGGCTGCATGATGGCCATATCGCCTTCGACGATCGAATCCCCGATCATGCTATCGCCCATGACTTGGAGGGCAAAATAGTCGGACTGGTGAAAAATTGGGGCTAAGTCCAACTTATCGATCGTATCGGTAAACGGTTCGACTAACCCGCCAGCGGCGATCGTCCCTAAGATCGGCACGCCACTAGCCGCATACTTGAGGATTTTAATCGTTCTTGCTTTACCTTCTGCCCACTCAATAAAACCTTTGTTGCGCAGATGTTCGAGGCGACTTTGAATCGGGGCGGGCGATTTGAGCTGCATCGCCTGCATCATCTGACGAATCGATGGGGCGTGTTGGTGTTCGCGAATATAATCGACTAACCAATCGTAGAGTTCCTGTTGGGCTTTAGTTAATTCCATCATGCGTTCGTCTCAAATTCAATATATAACTACTATAGATCTCTCGTACTATTTAAGTCTACTCAATTGTTAGTAATTATGTAAATAAATTCGCCGATCTGGAAATTTGGCAGGAGCAATTGCAATCGATCGCGTAGCAAAACTTAGCTACAACTGGCTTGAGGTCAGCTACTGAGCGGCGATCGACCTCAAGATTTGGAGCCGATCGACTTTAACTGCATTACTTAGGTTGGAGATTGTGCGCCTTATAAAAGGTTTCCAGACTATTAATATCGCCAACAAATCGCCAGTGCCAAGGCTCATAACTGACTTTTTGGATATTATCCTTGGGAAAAGATAGCTCGAAACTATAGGTGGCAGCGTGGGTTTTCAACCATTTATAAGCTGGCGTAGTATCGAAATTTTGGTTTAAATTGGTTGCCGGTACCGAGCTATCGCCAAGATCGATCGCATAGCCAGTATGGTGTTCGCTATATTTGGGCGGTGCGCTGACTTCAGCACGTTTTTGCGGTTGTTGGCCGCGTTCGGCACCAACGCCGAAAAATAGTCGTTTTTGATCTTCGACCGATCGAAATGCGGAAATGGTCGTAATATTCACGCCACTCGATCGCGCTGCCGCGACCATCGTTTGAAATTTGGCTGCCGCTGCTTTGCGCAACCGATAACCGCTGCCGATCGACACTAATTCGGCATCAGGAGCCTCAGTATAGGAGAGATGGTTGAGGACGTTATCTGCAGCAGGTGTGGCGTTGTCTGTGGCTGGTGTTCCCGCACTGTTAGGATCGCTGGTGCTGGCGATCGCTGGGGTGGTCGGTTGGGTAGCGCGGGTCAGGTTCAACCACATCATCGTGCCACCGCCAGCCACTAATAGCCCGATAAGTCCAGCGATAATCCCTTTTGGTATTCCTGGAACTTCAACACTGGTGACGTCATTCGATCGAGTTTTGCTACCATCCCGCAAGGCTGCTGGGATGTCTTCGGCTTTTCCTAGATGAGCCGATTTATCTGCTGGTCTAGACCGATCTGACTTACTCAACGGTTGCTCCCTGTTGCGACGACTATATTGCATTTTGACATGATAGCTGATGACTAACACTAAAAGATGTTCGAGATGTGGATCTCTTTGGTTCTAGTATGCCCAGGGTGGGCAGGGTTCGATCCCCTACTTCTCACCGATCGATTGAAGTGCCGCAATTAAATCTGCGGCAGTTTGATACCGATCGCTCGGTCGTCGCTGAGTAACTTTGGTAATGACTGCTTGCAGTTGTGGAGAAATCATGGGAATAGAAGAGAGATTAAACCGATAGCCGTCTGGAGTTAGTTCGATAAAATCCGCTGGATTGCGCCCGGTAATGAGAAAAATTAAGGTCGGCCCGATCGCGTACAGATCTGACTGAGTGCAAGGTTGACCGTTATTTTGTTCGGGTGCCATATAGTCGGGCGCGCCAATTTTGGTACTGCCGAGGGTGCCGATTTCTTTGACAGCACCGAAATCGAGTAAAAAGATCCGCCGATCGATCGTCCGCACGAGGATATTGGCGGGTTTGACGTCGCGGTGAATCAGGGGTGGCTGCTGTTGGTGAATGTAGCCCAATATCTCACACAATTGCACCATCCAGTCGATCGCCTGCGAGAGGGAAACCTTGCCCCGCTCCATCACATATACATCCAAATCTTGGCCGTGGATTAGCTCCATCGCCAGATATTTCCGGCCAGAGGCGACGAAGAAATCATAGTACTGGGGAATCCCAGAATGGTGCAGACCTTGGAGGATTTTGGCTTCGCGCTCGAATAACTCCTGCGCTTTGGGGATGAGTGCCATATCGGCATTCATCTCTTTGAGGACGAGCATTTTAGTCCCATCCCAGGCTAAATAAGTGGTGCCCATGCCACCTTGCCCCAAAGTTTTGAGGACTTGATATTGGTGAATTTGGTGGGTAACGCTGACAGGTTGGCCGCAGTGCGTGCAGAAGAGGGCATCTGGCGGATTATCTAGATGCTGACATAGCACTGGTGAGATCGATACCGGCGGCACGATCGGCACAACTTCCAAGAAGCTCACGCTCAAATAGATCTGGGCTTGGGCAAATTGAATCCGATCGCCATCGGTCAATAACACGCGTTGCTCGCCCCGTGCTGCTTTGCTACCAATCGGCACCCCGTTAACGAAAGTACCATTGACACTAAGATTGCTCAGTTCCCAATATCCGCCGCCGTGACGCAAGCTAGTAAAGGTAATCGTGGCATGTAGGCGCGAAATCGACGGTCGATCGATGACAATTTGCCGTTCTGGAGATCGACCGATCTGAATCGGTGCGGGGGGACTAAATTGCCACTGCTGTAAGCTGTGACTTTGGTGCTCCTCCCACAACGACAGGTGGATATTTTTCATGTAACTAGTCGCAACTTATCGCATCCTAATTACGTGCCGACCTCGGTGTCAAGAGCAATCGCCACTCACTTGCATAAGTCCGCGCATCGCTATAGACCGGACTGCGCCGACCGATCGTCGTTGCTAAGTCGATCGCGGTCGAAATTTTGCCCTGACGATAAGTCTCGATCGCCCGATTGAGGGTACGGCGATCGGCAATCTCTTGGAGTTCCAATCGCCAGTAGCGGGCTTCCGCTTGGGCTTCAGCGTAGAGCGATCGACCGGGAACGATCCGATCGGCGATCTCGATCGCTTGGGACAAATTGCCTAGACGAGCAGTTGATATGGCATTGAGCAAAATCGGGCGATCTTCGATCGTCTGAATTTTTTCAGTCCAGCCGCTGACATCTGCGGTAATCTCTTCACCCAACGGGCGATCTTTACCAACTTTCCCCGCCAACTTGACAGCAGCCTTGAGATTGATGAGAGTCTCACCCCGACTGACGATCTGCTTAGCCTTAGCGAGAATCACCCGATTGTCGATCGTTTCGATCTGGCGACTCCAAGTTTCGACATCGCTCTGGATGGTTTTACCGACTTCGCTATCGGCGGGAACTTGTCTGGCAGTATCGATCGCCATTGCCAAGGTGGCCGGTTGCTGGAAGCTGGCGATCGTTTTCGCCCATTGGAGTTGGGTTTGCTGTTTGAGCATCCCTTGCCACTGCGATCGTTGCGTCCGTGCCAGGGTATAAATAGAGCTGGTTTTGGGAATTTTTTTGACTTGGGCGATCGCATCTAGCATCGCCAGGGTGTGGCGTTTATTCGCCCATACCTGTGCTTGATTGAGTTTGACCCAATCTTGAGCTTCTTGGTACACCGATACATCCTGAGGCACTTTTTGGACGATCGCGATCGCTTCATTAAAGTTTTGCGTTTTGTAGGCACCGATGCTCAATTGCATCAGATGTTTGCTCCACTTACTCCGCAAGGTTTGCCCTTCATGATAAACGTAAGTCGCGGGATCGATTTGGTTGGCTAGCTTCATCGCCGTCACGATCGGTTCGGGTCGATTTGGCAATGGTGCCTCGACTACTTTGTCTTTACCTTGTTTGTGAGTTGCGGCTTTGACGGCTAATTCAATCCGCCGAGCGCGTTCATTGTAGCCATCGCTATCTTTGCTGACGAGGGCATCTTTGGCTTCTTGAAGCTTCTCCCAAGCATCCCGTTCTTTGGCTAGCTTAGAAGCCATTCGATCGTGCTTAAAAGCACTCCAATAGTTGCCCCGCATCCGCTGAACTGATTGCAGGATCGCAAAAGCTTCACCCCAATCGCCACCTTTGATGGCTGCGGCAAATTTACTATCGATCGCCGCACTATCTTGAGCCTGAATCGACCATTTGGCGATCGTTTCTTGAGTCAGATCGTAGCTGGGACTGGTAATCGGGACGATCCGGAGCGTGGCGATCGCCTGGGCAATATTGCCTTCATTAAACTGCTTGCGACCGATGCGAATTAAGTCTTGCGACCACTCTTTGAGCAACCGCTGCGATTCGCGATAGAGAGGGTGGCGATCGTTCCAGTCTTTGACGAGTTCGACCGCAGCGCGTAGTTTGGGCACTTCTTTAGTGTCTGCTCCCACTTGGGCGCAAAACAGTCGCTCGCTATCGGTAGAAGCCGGCACGATCCCCTGACAGCTCGGCGTGGGCGGTACGGCAATCAACAATAAATAACTCGTAATCCCCGTGCCACCGACCATGGCGGCTAGCACTGCCCAAAATGCCGACCACGGATCGACACTGACAGTCGGGAGATTGAGCTTGCTAATCGGGGCCAGGGCTTCGCTAAATAAGTCGCGAGCGGGAATGTTTCTAATCGCGACCACTTCGGTCGGATTAGTGCTATCTTCCGCTAGCTCTAGCTCCGACGTTGACGTTACCGGATCTCCAGGTTGCGGAGGGATTTGGCCGTTCGCTCTCCTAGCTTGAAACTTTCTCCAGACCCCGTTCAACTGAGTTGACAATTCCGATCGCTTACTGTTTTGCATACTTCCCTCTTCAAATAAATATTAATAATTAAAATGCGCGATGAGAAAATATTTTTATAGTTAACTGGTTGCTGGTTATTTTGGCCGCATTCGCTGCGCGGACTGGTGGCTGCTTCCCGAGCGAAGCGATGCCCAGGCATACAGCATTAAATTCGACCATGTTCGTACCACCAAATTGAAATTAGTTTAGTTTTATTTACTGTGTCTTAATTAATATTGTCTAGATTATTGTCAAAAACCAATTTTGATTCGACTTATGACTGAATCGATCGGCAAAAAGTTCGCAATCGTCCGATATTCACCCGACATGTATAGCCTTGAGGTAATAATTCGATGATAAAATGACAATTAAGACTCGATCGAGCATAGACTTAGGGCAAGCCTCACCAGATTTTACCATTACTAGTCTGCTTTTAAACTACGTTTAGTAATAAAAGATTATTTACCATTTGTCAAACTCCAGACAATTATTAGAATATGACTACTATTAGCATCAGCGATCGCGAGATCCTAAACTTAGACTTAACCGCGATCGTCACCCCCATCGATCGCTGGTTAGCCACAGATCCCAAACAATTCAATCTGGACTTAAAGCTAGCGATCGACTACCATCAAGACCCCCAAGATCCTAGAGAACTCTCCGAAATCCCCGAAGTGCGACTGTGGTTTATCCGCCTCGATGCTCTGCATCCCTATTTACCGCTGATCTTAGATTGGCAAGCCGGAGAACTCGCCCGCTATGTCGCGATGCTAGTTCCCCATCAATTTAGCCGCAAAGATGGCATTCAATACAATCCCGAAGCCCTAGAAATCTGGGTGATGCATCGGGTATTTTTGCTCACCGAATGGCTCGATCGTCAGCACATCATCGATCGATCGCGCCTAAAATTTATGACGCAAATGTTAGGGTATGAATTAGACGATGGGTTATTTGAATTGATTGAAACGAAAGATTTAGGAGCGGGGAGCGGGGAATAAAAAGCAAACGTCCCAATATCTAAAACCTAAAGCCTAAAGCCTACCCTCTACCCCCTAACACATGAAAGCCCAAGTATTTCGCGGAGTCAACCAACTTAGCTACGAAGAGATCCCCATCCCCGAACTCGCCGCCGACGAAGTCCTCGTTAAAGTGAAGGTAGTCGGCTTATGCCAGTCAGACATCAAAAAAATCCTCTATCCACTCTACGCACCACCGCGAATTTTTGGACACGAAACGGCAGGTGTCATCGATCGAGTCGGTGCTGATGTCACAAATTGGCAAATCGGACAACGGGTAGTCGTGATGCATCATATTCCCTGTATGCACTGTAGCTACTGCCTGCACGAGAATTACTCTATGTGCGATACATACAAAAATGTCACGACAACCGCCGGATTTACCCCCAGTGGTGGCGGCTTCGCCGAATATGTCAAAGTACCCGGACACATCGTCCGTAATGGCGGCTTAATCCCAATTCCCGATCGCGTAACTGACGAACAAGCCAGTTTTGTCGAGCCAACTAACTGCTGCCTCAAAGCAGTCAAAAAAGCCAATATCCAAGCTGGAGACACGGTGCTGATTACTGGTGCTGGCCCGATCGGGTTAATGTTTATTATGCTCGTCAAACACTTTGGTGCCAGAGCCATCTCAACCGACTTAATTCCTGCCAGAGTCGAAAAAGCTCTCGCCGTCGGTGCCGAAGCCGCCTTCGACGCGCGCGATCCCGATCTCACCGCCAAAATTCACGCCTTAACAAACGGCATGGGTGTCGATACATCAATCCTCGCCGTCCCCAGCGACAAAGCCTTTTTCCAAGCCCTAGATTGCACCCGCAAAGGCGGCAAGATCTTATTCTTTGCCGAATTCCCCGATGAGTTAGAAATTCCCATCAATCCCAATGTTTTATATCGTCGGGAAATCGATTTAATGGGTAGTTATAGTTCATCATTCAGAGTACAAGCTTTATCAGCAGATCTAGTCTTCAATCGCAAAATTGATGTCGATGCTTTAATTAGCGATCGTTACCATCTCAAAGATCTCGATAAAGCAGTGGCACAGGCAACCAAACCAACAGCCGAAACTTACAAAATCTTGTTGTATAACGATTAAACAGTTTTATTGTAAATCCACATCAATGTTC
>NZ_JANPGM010000653.1:0-7434 GCF_031423935.1 Chamaesiphon sp. VAR_69_metabat_338 | reverse complement strand
TAATCTGACAAATCATAGTTCAGACAATATATTCTTCTTTAAAATCACATCAATTAACTTCCAATCGCTTGAGCATCGCGGCTCGCGCTCGATCGGCTAAACTATCATCTAGCGGTGCGAGGTTTATTTCGGTTTGATACTTGTTCTGGAGTGCGGTTTTGATCATCCAGTCGGCGATGAAGGGATTCTTGGGAATCAGTGGGCCGTGGGAATAAGTCGCGATCGCGTTGTGATAGAATGCGCCTTCAGTGCCATCTGTGGCGTTATTGCCATAACCTTTAATTACTTTCCCTAATGCTTCAGCATTCTCACCCAGATAGGTTCTACCGCCATGATTTTCAAAGCCGACGATGATGGGTTTTTGTCCGCCTAGCATTTCGGTAAGTTCGGCGGCGAGTCTTTTGGCAGTAATTTCAAAGACGACGTTACCAGTGCAGCGCGGCACGTCAACACCTGGGTGTTTGCTTTCTAAATCGATAATACCCATCCCTTCAATTCGTTCGCCCAATCCTGGCTCATAAAATCTGCCTAGTAATTGGGGCGAACCGCAGGTAAATACGCCGGGTGCGCCTGCGTCTAGTTTAGCTTTGATGGCTGCGGCTTTGGCACCAGCCAGGTCGCGCATGACGATTTCTTGTTGGCGATCTTGGGCACCACCGCCAGCCATGATATCAACTTGGTGGATGAGATCGGGATCTGATTCTCGATCGTAGGGGATGACTTCGACGTTAATGCCCCGCCATTGGGCGCGTTGTTGGATGGCGATGACGTTACCGCGATCGCCGTAGGTACTCATGAGGGTGGGGTAGAGCCAGCCGATTTTTAGTTCCATAAAATTGGTGTTTTTAACGCAGAGGGCGCGGAGGGTTTGTGGTGCTTAAATGATGGGTGATGGAGTTTCCGCAAAGGGCGCAAAGGAATTGTTAGAGAATCTTTTTACCTGTGAGGATTTCGCGAACGTCTAACATGGCGGAATAAGTGGGAATAATGTGGAGCGTTTCGGTGGTGGCGGTGAGTTCTAAGGCGGTATCGATCGCTTCTTTCAAGTTTTCCTTGACGATGATTTTCGCACCGCTATTTGGATCGGTTTTACTGTATTCCAAACGTAAAGCCATATCGTAAACTCGATCGCCACTGACGACGATTGTGCCGCCGGAATTGACAAATTTTTCGGTATCGACATCCCAAATCCACGAGACATCAGTACCATCCGGCGTTCGATCGTTGAGGATCATTAGGCTGACGGCTTCATTGCCAGCCTGTTTGACTTGAGAGACAGCGCGGATGGTTTCGTTCATACTGGCAGGATTTTTAGTTAATAGAATCCGCACTTTTTTACCGTTATAAACTAGTTCTTCCGATCGACCGAAGGCGGCTTGGAAGTGGCTAATCGTATCGAGAATGACTGACTTACTAATCCCGATCGATTCCATCACGGTAATCGCGGCGAGGGTATTATATTTGTTGTAAACACCGATTAATACTTGCGGCCATTCTTTGCTATCGATCGAGAGTTTACTTTTGGTAAAGTCACATTTGGGACAATCAAAATCGCCCTGGTGTGAAAGATATACGCCTTGATATTCCAAGGCGGTGCCACAACTCGGACAGTAAATCGAATCTACCGCGTGGGGAATTTCATCGAGATATAATTCTGGTTCGCTCAGTCCAAAATATTTAACTTGCTTGGGTTTAGCCCCTTTGGTTAATTGTTGTCCTAAATGAGCCAGAGCCGGATCGTCGCCATTGGTAACGAGAATTGTGTCGCTATCTAATTCGGCAATGGCTTTGCCCCAGCGATAGGTAATTGTATCGACTTCGCCATAGCGATCGAGTTGATCGCGAAATAAATTCAGGGCGAGGACATATTTGGGTTTGAGTTGGGGGATAACGATCGGGATGACGTTTTCATCGACTTCGAGAATCCCATAATCGGCTTTGAGTTTGCCCGTTAAACTCGTGTTTTCTAAGAGTGTCGTAATTAAACCATTGACGAGATTGGCACCCGCTTCGTTATGGACTACTTTCCAACCATCTTTTTCTAAAATATCTCGCAGTAAGAGTGAAGTAGTTGTCTTGCCATTCGTCCCAGCAACAATAATGACACCATACTTAATCTGTTGGGACAGCATGGTTAAAATCTGCGGATGCAGACGTTTGCCAATGGTTCCAGGCAGCACGCTGGCAGCACCTAATTTGAAGGTGCGGATAGTTGAGGTAATTGTTTTAGCTGCAAATACCGCAATTCCCAATCTGACTCGATCTAGTAAATTTATCTGCACCTTAAATTAGGGGTTAGGGATTAGGGGTTAGGGATTAGGGAATAGAGGGTATTGAAAGGGTTAGTTCGATCGCAATCGTTAAAGTTAAATATGAATTAGCTGGGGTAAATATTTATTCAATAGAGATTGCTTGAAATCTATATGCTGGATACTCTTCTATTTCCCTATCCCCTATCCCCTACCCTCTACTCCCTACTCCCTACTCATACTGTCTGAAGGTGGCTATTATATCAAGACTTGGGGACGCGTATTTGCATCGATGGCGGCGGTTATCAGCGATAAAGCCACAATTGGGGCGGTGATAGTGCGGAGAATCTGCCGTCCGAGGGATACGAGTTGAAAGTCACACGCGATGGCTCGATCGATTTCAGATGGTGTCCAGCCGCCTTCGGGGCCGATCGCGATAATAATTTGACTGTGAGTTGATGTCTGAGTTTGCAGGCATTGTAGCAGGTGAGGACGATCGCCTCTAGCTTCGCAGAGGTATTTGGTGCTATCGGTCTGTATTTGACTGAAAATAGACTGTAGCGACTGTGGTTCGCCAATTGTCGGGATTGTTCGGCGTTCGGATTGTTCGGCGGCTTCTTGGGCGATTTTACGCCATCTCTGGAGCTTTTGGGGGCTGGGATCGAGCAGAGTGCGATCGCTGATGGCGGGGAGGATGGTGGTAACGCCCAGTTCGGTACAGGCGCGGACGATGTCATCGAAGTTATTGCCTTTGGGGAGTGCGCAAATCAGGGTAATGGCAGGCGGAAGGCGGGGATTGGCGAGATCGATATCGCTAGCAACAATCGTCACGATCCGTGCAGTTGTCGTGCCAGGAGGTTGGGATCGATCGAGAGCGATTTCGGCAACATAAAGCTTGCCACTACCGTCAATTACTTCAAATTGGGCACCAGTTTGGAGGCGGATTACACGAGTCAAATAGTGCTGTTGTGCTGGTGTCAGCGCAATCTCACGATCGTGGATTTGGGAGGGGTCAATCGCGATACGTTGCAAGGTTTTTAAGCTTAATTACTGATTAAATACAATGTGTTTTCGGGTAGCTTGAAGATGTGCTACTTAGACCGAATGACGGGGAATACTAGAAGAGTATGACTCGAAATGTCCAATCATAGCGTTCTGGTAAATAAATGCTTGTATCTACTACCAATTTAGATCGATGCTATCAGTTGTTAGGCATCTGTCGGGGCGCGTCCCTGGACGAGCTAAAAGCTGCCTACCGTTCCTTAGCCCGTAAGTGGCATCCCGATCTCAATCCCGACGATCGCGATGCGCATCAACGTTTTATCACGCTGAATGAGGCTTATCAAGTTTTACTTGCAGGAATTACGACACAAATCGAGCGACGTACTGCGGCTAGATCTACTGGTTCAACATCTACTCGATCGACAACACCTCAACCAGATCGCTCTTCGTCTGCAACTAACCACACTACCGCCAAGTCCCCCAGTTCGGCAACGCCGCAAGCTCATGGCGATGGCAATGGGTCGGAATTAAAGTGGCAAATGTATGCCCAATTACAGTCATTATTAAAGCAACAACAGTTTTTAAAAGCGATCGTCTTGATAGAGGGTTTAGCCCATCACGATCCTCAAGACAAACAAATTTGCCAATGGCAAGGAATTATTTACTCCCAATACGGCAATCAGTTAATCCGACAACGCGAATTCGATAAAGCCAAGATTTATCTCAAAAAAGCACTCAAAGTCGATCCGCAGAATCGCCAATTATGGCAAGAAGTCGATCGAGCTTTTAGTCGCATTACGCAATTGAGTTAGGAGTTGCTGTACCACCGTATGGGAGTTGGGAGTCGATCGCTAATCGAAAGCTTGCGTTCAAATTTAAACTCTATTCCCTATTCCCTACCCTCTACCCTCTATCCCCTAATCCGAGATACTGACAAATCCGGCTTTTTCTAACAACTGCTGTCCTTGCTGGGTTTTGAGTAAATTCGCATAAGCTTCGCCAGCTTGTTTGCTGCCGGGATTAGTGGTTTTGATAATCACATAAATTAGGCGGGTGAGTGGATAGGTTTGACTTTTGATAGCGACTGTATTGAGTTGATTGCGCTGTCCGCTACGGCAAGCTGCTGGAGATTGCAAAGGATCTCGATAGGGTTTGACTAAATTATCTGCTGCTTTGCCGATCGCTAACGGCTTAGTATTGCAGGAATCGATAATAACTTCTTTGGCAGCACCGTAGTAAATTCCACCGAGATTTCGGCTAACTTTTTGCAATCCTTCGGTCGTACTGCCAACAAATTGAGGTTGCCATTTATCATCTCTAAATTGCTGTTTATCTTTTTTCTTCAATACTAAATCGTAGAAGGAAGAAACTGTGCCACCCGTACTTTCAGGACGAGCAAAAGCGACAATTGGTAGATTTGGGCCGCCGACTTGACGCCAATTAGTAATGCTGCCAGTATAAATATCTCGGAGCTGGTCGATAGTTAAGCCGGTTAAATTGAGTTTGGGATTGACGACGATACTCAGCGCATCATAAGCTACCGCTTTTTGTTTGAGTTGCTGTTGGGTTTTAATCCGATCGTCATTTTTGTATGTCGATTTTTCTAACGCGATCGAAGATTGGGCAAAATCTAAATCGCCTTCGAGTAACCAACAAATTCCGGCATTAGAACCAGGCTTACTATCGCATTTACCATTTTTGACAGATTTAAAATCGGGCGATTTGGCATCGGTATATTCGATATCAAATTGAGGATATACTCCTCTAATCGCCGCATCGATCGAAGATTGTAACTGTCGAGTCGTCGCCCAAGTCGTACTACCCCCAAACTTAAAAGTACCCTGCGGTACATCTTTAATCGCGGTAAAAGATTCGCCCGTAGTGTTGCTGGTAATCCCTGGGATCGATGGCTGTTTATTACCAAAAAGATACATCGCTAAGGCTGGTAATAATAACAGGAGTGCAGTTAATACTACTAAGGCTGGCAGCAATTTTTTGAATGGGAACGATTGCTGCGGAGCTGGTGGAGATAGGGCTGCTGAAGTGGGGACTACCTTGGGTTGCGATATTTTGAACGTTGGAGTGGTGGAGGCTGGCAATTGTTGATATCCTGTATGCTGACGAGTTATCGTTGAGGATAAGGCCGCAATTTCCCGGAAAATAGTGGTGGTAGTATCGGGACGCTGACGTGGATCTGCTTGCATTAATCGATCGATTAAATCCAAGAAATCGGCTGAGACATTAGTTGTTTTGTCTCGCCACAATAATAGATCGCGATATGAATCGTGAAGATCGACAGGTTCTTTGGCGGTGAGTAGATAGACAAATGTACGCCCGAGCGCAAAAAAGTCTGACTGAGCGGAAGCTTCCCCTTGCTCCTGCTCGGGAGCTGCGTAACCAGGGGTGTAGATTCGCGTCCGTTGTCCGTTGGCTGTTGCTACAGCGGCTTGTTTGACTGCCCCAAAATCGATCGCGACTACTTGCCCGTCGGGTTGGAGAATCAGATTAGAAGGCTTGATATCGCGATGAAAAATGCCCCGAGTGTGAATTTCTTGGAGGATCTGCGTTAACTGTAAGAGCCAGCCAATCGCGGTTTTTTGGTCGATCGGTCGTTTCATGACTTTGATATACTCTTCGAGATCCATCCCAAAGATCCGCTCCATGACTAGGCAGTGGAGTGCTGTCTGAGAGCCATTGGGCGAGTACAAGAAAAAATCTTCGACTAACGGAATACCCGCAATTCCTTCGCCAGCGAGACTTGCCAAGACGCGATATTCTCGATCGAATAATTCGATCGCTTTGGTATTATTACTTTTAAGGACTTTTAAGACTTTGGGTACACCACGTTCGGTAACTTCATAGGTATCCCCGAAGCCGCCTTTGTTGCTCATTAATTTGGCAACGCGGTATTTACCTGCTAGGAGCAGTTCTGAGCCACAGCTTTGACAAAAGAGCATCCGATCGGAATTTTCCGTTTGCGGACACTGAGGATTGATACACAGACTCATGCAACCTTAGCTCGATCTACGAAGGTGTTGATAATATCTATATTGTATAGCTTTGGCTAATGGGTGAGATCGGCTATAAGTCTGGATTCGATCGATAATTGAGGTACGCACTCAACCTATTTTAATTTATCAATTATTTTCTTAATTGCTGCTTCAGTTAAGCCGCTAATTTTTGCACCGATAATTGTTTCCCAGCTATCGATCTGATTTCCTGGTTGAGTATTTCGATGTTCAATAATAGCTGGAACTAATTTGACGATCGTTTTTAGTCCCGATCTGCCCATGCTTAGTGTAAGATCTTGCTGGCTGAGAGTATTAATTAAGTTGAGAACGGTAGTAGCTTTAGTTGGATCGATCGATGATAAAAAAGCTGATGATGCTTGAGTTTTAGTAGTAGCAGTCGATTTAGATGAGGGTGGCTTAGCTTTGTTGGTAGTTTTAGTCGATTTAGTAACAGTTACCTCTGCGATCGGTTCTGGTAGTTTAGATGTATCTTCGCTACTAATATTAATTGATGGTGCAGGATCGACGGTTTTAGAAGCTTTCTGAGTTGTAGATTTAGTTTTTTTACCGACTTTTGGCTTTACTGGTTCGGGTTCTAATTGCTTGATAACTGGCTCGATAATTATCGTAGTTTCAGTTGGGTTTGCAGGAATCGTAGTTACGCTCGGTTGCGATTCTACTCGCTCGATAATCGGCTCGATAATTTTAGGAATTGCAGGTTGTATCGATCGCTCTAATATGAGACGATCTAAGATTTCTGTGTGTTTGGCAAGTTGGGCTAAAATTGGTTGTAACTGCTCGGAAACCGCCGATTCGATCGCTGGTAATAATCGATCTAATTGCGAACTATCCGTTGTTGTATTAGTGACACCAGTTAAAGGCGTTTCTGATAATAGAGCAAGTTGAGCGATCGCCGATTTTTGATTGCTGGGATCTATCACAAAAGCATTTACCATTTCTGCTTTTGCGATATTCTTTTCTTTGGCTATTACCGCAGCATAATATTCGCGATGTCCTTCAATAACTTGATATTTCCCGGCTCTAATCTCTTGCAAAATCAAGGGTCGCAGCAATCCATCAGTTGCTAAGATGAGATCTGCTAACTGCTCTAGCTCAGATTCGACAAAGTTAGACTTTGGCAAGTCCGACTTAATTGATTTAACATCTACAAA
>NZ_JANPGM010000652.1:0-6091 GCF_031423935.1 Chamaesiphon sp. VAR_69_metabat_338 | reverse complement strand
TCCCGTTTCCTGACTTCGATCGACTCTAAGGTGTGAGTCGATAAACTCCTAATTTTTGACAAAGCTGTAGATGGTCGCTAGTGAAGATACACCATCTACAATCTACAGAATTTCAAGATCGTCGATCGATCGAGATCGAGTTGAAATTAAGTTGTAGTTGGGTTGAAGAATGAAACCCAACATCTCAACAATCGATTGTGAAGATGTTGGGTTTCGTTCCTCTACCCAACCTACAGATCTCTACTCGACTCGCTTGCCACAGATGTGCGGCTACCCGATCGCGTCTTCGGTATTGCCATCTGCCTCCTTGCCAATAGATTCGAGATTTAGCTAGTTATTTTTGAGCTTAATTTTAGTAGCAGCTTCACGATTGAATTGTTGCTTGCGCAGACCTTCAATGCGTTGGTTGACTTGTTGTTGTAGCTCAACTCGCTCGACCCGCTTGCCATAAATGCGCAGATACTTGATCGCGTCTTCGGTGTTGCCATCGGCTTCCTTGAGTCTTGCCAAAGACAGATAATCTTGGGTAGCAACCATGGGCGCGATGTCATTGTAACTTTTGATGAGTTGCGGTACGGCGATCGTCATTAAAAATACTAAAAAGATCAGAGAGATTTTAGCATCCGGTTTAGTTGACTCGACTAGATACATAGTTAATGTAAATAGTAATACCATCAGCACTAACATAAAAATCAGATGCGGATCTTGCAACAACAAGCTAGATACCTGTTCTACATCCGCATGATTTACCCCGATCGTGTAGCCGACTAATGCTGTCGTAGTAGGTAATGTAAATTGCCGCAACGCCGAACCTTTGCCACTGAGATGAAAAATCAGCGACAAAATACTAGCAATACTTGCAGCGAAATTCCAGGTAGTCATGTTGTGCGCCCCAGTTTTTCGTTAACTATGTAATTAACGATCGACAGTTAAGATTGGTTAGATATCGCGAGCCATATTAGCATGCATTGGCCGATGGTGTCTGTCCGAAATCGCGATCGATTAACCCTGTTTCCGCAACAGTGGAGCTGCTGCTAGTAGCTCCTGGGTATATGGGTGTTGCGGATTGCTAAAAATCGCTTGAGTGGGACCCATCTCGACGATTTGACCGCGATTCATTACGGCAATGCGATCGCACAAAAACCTTGCTAGCCAAAGATCGTGAGTAATAAATAGATAGGTAAGATTATCTTGGCGTTTGAGTTCGAGCATCAGATCCAAAACTTCGGATTGGATGGTCGCATCCAACATACTGACTGGTTCGTCACAAATAACTAATTTGGGCTTGGTAATCAGCGCGCGGGCAATTCCCACCCGTTGCTGTTGGCCGCCAGAGAGTTGACGCGGGTACCTATCAAAGTATTCCGGTGCGGGGTTAAGACCCACTCGTTCGAGCATCGCTAGCACCTGCGCTCTGGTAGCTGCGGGAGTAGCATTGAGTTGGTGAATATTGAGCGGATCGGCAATACTTTCGCCCACCGTCATCATGGGATTGAGCGATGCGCTGGGGTCTTGAAAGATCATCTGCATATCTCGCCGTTTGGCGCGCATTTCTGCGGGCGATAATCGCGTCAGTTCTTCACCTGCAAATGTCACCGTCCCGCCAGTTGCCGGAATTAATTGCAGGATCGTCCGCGAGAGCGTGCTTTTACCACAACCAGATTCGCCGACTAGGCCAAAGATCTCGCCTTCGTAGAGTTCGAGCTGGATATTGTCTACAGCCTTGACGATTTTTGTCTGGGCTTTAGTAAATAGCCGCTGCAAAAAGCTAGTCTCGATCGTGTAATATTTTTGGAGTCGATCGACTGTCAAGATCGGGACTTGTTGCTTGGTAAGTACCGAACTATTTTCGACGTCTGGATCGTCAACTTTTGCTGGCTGTTCGCGATCTGCCTGAATATGTAAAGCCGCCCGGAGCAGGGTTTGCGTATATAGTGCTTGCGGATTGCCAAAAATCTGTTCGACCGTCCCTTCTTCTTCTTTACGGCCTTTATTCATTACCACAATGCGATCGCAATAAGTCGCGATCGTTGCCAGATCGTGAGAAATTAGCAATAACCCCATCTGCCGTTCGGCGCACAGCCGCGTCAATTCTTGGAGGATTTCCGCTGAGACGCGGACATCGAGACTCGTCGTCGGTTCGTCAGCAATTATCAGTTTGGGATTGAGTAGCAAAGCTAACGCGATCGCCACCCGCTGGCGCATCCCACCGCTGAATTCATGGGGATACTGATGCCAGCGGTCTGCCGTAATTTTGACGGCTGCAAGGGTGTCTAGCGCGCGTTGTTTGGCTTGTTGCTTGGTCAGTCGGGGTTCGTGAGCTTGGAGGGTTTCCAAGCAGTGATTGCCAATGGTCATTAACGGATCGAGCCGCGTCATCGGATCTTGGAAGATTAAACCCACCGTCTCACCCCGAAATCTCTGGATGGCCTCGGGATTCAGATCCGGCACGGATTGCCCCTCAAATAAGATTTGACCCTCAATCCGCGATTGTGGCGGCAACAATCGCATGATGGCTTTACCCAGCGTCGATTTACCACAGCCCGACTCGCCCACAAAGCCAATCTTTTCACCCGCAGCCAGTTGAAATGACACATCTTCGATCGCGTAAGTGTCGGCTTTATCGATCGCCTTGACAGCCTGCTGTCGCGATGACGATTGTGGATAAGAAACCCAGAGATTGCGAACGTCTAGTAGGGTCTGTGGCATGGGGATTGGGGATTGTGGATTGTGGGATTGGGGACGGGGAGACTGGGGGACGAGGTGACAGGAACACAGAGAGACTGAGAAACGGGGTGGCAGGGGAAGACAGGCAGATCTATTTACTATTTACTATTCACTCCCAACTCCCAACTCCCAACTCCCAACTACCCCCTAACTCCGATCGCGATCGAATCGTCGCATCAAATAAGCTGCGGCAAAGTCGCCATTGGGATGTTTGACGAGGATATCAGCTAGCTCGAAGACTCGCTGAGCCATTTCGACGCCAACTTTATCAATCACAGCTTGACGTTCGAGAGTATTTAAGTGAGTGGCACGAGCTTGAGCTTGCCAAGCTCCAGAAAAAATCTGCGGGATATTGGTATGGATCTGCAATCGTTCGAGGATATCCCACTCGCCGCGATCGCACCAAATTCCGCCACAAGCCAGACAATGTTCGACATAGAATGGTTGCTTGAGGGCGATCTTGCCTCTAGCCATAATCGATCTGCATTCGGGGCAATTGGCCGTTTTGGTATCAAATGGGCTGGGCGGATAGGGCAAATTGTAATTTTGAACGATCGGATCGTGGCTAGTACTGCTGGCGGGACGTTCCGATCTCCAGGCTTGATATTTACGACCGGAAATCCATTCGCCACCGCACTCGGGACAATGTTTTGTCAGCAGCAGATCGCTGAGAATCCCATTTGCTAACTCAGATCTACATTTAGGACAATCCATCTTTAAAAAATCAGGTGCTACTTGCTAGTTACTAGTCGGGGCGAGCGCGTTAGCGGTTCCCTGCCGACCGGAAGAGCTTCACTTTTGGCATTATTGCTGGTGAAGTAAACCTCTAGTTTAATCTTCATCATGTCCAATATTGACATCGAACTCGATCGATTATGTGAGCGATTGCCATAGATCGATCGCGGCTTGGCAATATTGCAATAATACGTTTAATTTCTCCTGATATGCCTGCTGGCGAGATTGGCTGGTACTCGGAGTGCGAGCTGCCGCCATTAACATCGCATCGATCGGCAGTAAGCGCAGCAGCCGACGGCTTTCGGTGAGATAAGATTGCATTTTACCAGCGATCGCATCTGGCATGGCATCGAGATCCTGCTCTTGCAGTGCCGCCTCGAATAACTCGATCGTTTCACTCAGACTAGCTTTTAAGTCCGCCGAGGATGCGGTGGGCAAGTTGGTAAGGTGGGTATATAATTGTTGCCACATTAAAATCTGTGCTGAAGGCAACATAAAAAATTTAGATAGAATAGAATATCATGTAAATAATTTTACACTTCATCTTCTCGATCGCAACGCTACTGGCTCGCCCCGTAATTGGCGGTAAATTCTCACTACATTTAATTGTCCTTAAACTTCAGATCGAGATTGCACTCTCGCTCGTGTCAGCCAGCTCTTTGCTCGATCGTCATCCATTAATAAACTCAATCTCGCAGATCGAGATCGGATAGCTCCAAAATATTGCCGAGATCGTTGCATCGACTCGATCGAGCTATTCCGCCTAAAAATATTGAGTCACGGCTGGTTTGACTGGCAGCTTTTTAAATATTAACTAATTTTTTATTTTATTCTTTGAAGCTATGACTACTCCAATCTCGATCTCTCCTGAAGATGTTACCGACCTAGCCATCGTCGCCGACCCCGATGGTCAACCAGTAGTATACAACTGCGACATTCCCGATTGGTTGCAACAGTGTTTGAATGAAGTGCCGACTGCCGATACCCCAGTCGTTGGCGTTGGCGTAGCCTCTGCCGGCGCAGAAGCCTCTCCCCTGGAGAATCTCGATCGGCAATTAATCAAAAATGCTTTTAAATTTGCCTACGAATTGCACGGCGATCAAAAGCGGAAATCCGGCGAGCCGTACATTTGTCACCCGATCGCGGTAGCTGGATTGTTACGCGATTTAGGTGGTGGTGCAGCGATGATTGCGGCGGGATTTTTGCACGATGTGGTTGAAGATACGCCGATTACGATCGAGGGCATTGAGTCGCGATTCGGTCAAGAAACGGCACATTTAGTCGAAGGCGTGACTAAGTTATCTAAGTTTGAATTTTCCAGCAAAAAAGAGCAGCAAGCAGAGAATTTTCGCCGGATGTTTATTGCCATGGCGCAAGATATTCGGGTGATCGTAGTAAAGTTAGCCGACAGATTGCACAATATGCGCACCCTCGATCATTTACGGATCGAGCGACAGCAAGCCATCTCTCAAGAAACTCGCGATATTTTTGCACCCTTAGCCGACAGATTGGGATTGGGTCGGATCAAGTGGGAGTTAGAAGATCTTTCATTCAAATACATTGAAGCTGAAGACTATCACCGGATTCAAGATCTGGTCGCGGAGAAACGGACGGCTAGAGAAGGCCGAATTGCCAATGTTACTGAGATGATCCGCCACCGGCTCGATCGTGCCAATATTAAATATGTCGATATCAGTGGTAGACCAAAACACCTCTACAGCATCTATCAAAAGATGCGCTACCAAAAGAAGGAATTTAGCGAAATTTACGACCTAACGGCGATTAGAATTATTGTCGAGTCAAACCATGAATGTTATCTGGCTCTAGCCGAAATTCATGATGCCTTCAAACCAATTCCAGGGCGATTTAAAGATTATATTGGTTTGCCCAAAAATAACCGCTATCAATCCTTACACACTACCGTCGTCGGTTTTACCGGCACACCCCTAGAAGTCCAGATTCGGACGCTCGAAATGCATCATGTTGCGGAATATGGCATTGCCGCACATTGGAAATATAAAGAAGCCGCTAAAGCTGATAAATCGGGCACTGAAACAGCAGAAGTCACTGGCAAAGCTACCACTAACAGCAGCAGACGGACGGACGTTGACGAAAAATTCGCGTGGCTGCGTCAACTTTTAGAATGGCAAAATGATGTCAAAGATGCGATCGAATTTGACGATCATCTCAAAGATCATCTACTCGAACGCGATGTCTATGTCTTCACCCCCAAAGGTGAAGTCGTCTCCCTGCGCCAAGGCTCCACACCTGTAGACTTTGCCTATCGGATTCACACCGAAGTCGGCAATCACTGTGCCGGAGCCAAAGTCAACGATCGAATCGTACCCCTATCGCGATCGCTCAGTAATGGCGATATCGTTGAAGTGATTACGCGGGAAAATAGTCGCCCCAGTCTCGACTGGCTGAACTTTGTCGTCAGTCCCGGCGCGCGCAACCGGATTACCCAATGGTATAAGCGATCGCACCGCGATGAAAATGTCGCCCGAGGGCGGGAATTATTGGAGCGAGAACAGGGCAAAAGTGGCCTAGAAGCCTTGTTAAAGTCGGAACCGATGCTGACAGTCGCCCAACGTTGTAACTACGTCACGGTCGAGGATTTACTGGCGGG
>NZ_JANPGM010000651.1:0-4961 GCF_031423935.1 Chamaesiphon sp. VAR_69_metabat_338 | reverse complement strand
ACGATGATAACCGGCGGCACCACCAAGGGGAGGTTACGAAGATTTTGGCGGAGTTGGTGTGAATACTTGCTCATGGTATTCACGTAATTGACGTTCTATGGAGAGTGGGAAATTTACTTTCATCCACAACAGATATGGTAGGTTGTCTTGACTATTTGAGCGTAAATTTAGCTCGATCTACCCATATTTAAGTTTGAAATGTAAAATCGCCAAATTTAGCATCAATGTAACTGCATTTGCGGCAATTATTGGGGCACTGTTGACTAATAAGCCATAAATCAGCCACATGGAAACTCCAGCAATAAATGATAGCAGAGTGGGTAAAGCCAGATCTTTTGTTGACTTAGATTGCCAAACCTGCAAGACTTGAGGCAAAAAAGCTGCTGTTGTCAGCGTTGCCGCTATATATCCTACAAGATCGATCGATTTCATTTTAAATTCTCTCCTGTAAGCAGATTTGGGCTGGAGAAAGAATGCTAACATTTCTAGTGTATCGATCGGTTATTCGTAGATTGGATTTAGCCGACGCGAAATCCAATCTACGAATCTACACAGGATTTACTAAAATTGTCGATCGAGGAGAATTTCCAGAATAGTTAGAGGAATTAATCGAGCTGGGTTAATCTACGATCGATCGAGCCAAATCTTGCATGGTAGATTGGGTTGAAGAATAAACCCTAACATTTTATGATGTTCGCCAATTATAGGTATCATAATCTGGGTGTTTGCCATGATGTGCATAAACACTATAGCCATCTGGAAATTCTAACGCAGATTCTCGATCGCTATGTAATTGTTTATTATCATCAAATAACATTTTAGCAGGACGAGGGCAAGCAATACATACTCGCTCAAACCTCATTAAAAATCCACAGTGTTGAATGAGTTGTTGGATTGCTTGCCATCTTTGTCGATCGTATTCTAATTTCAGTACCGAAATACAAAAATCGATAACACATGCATGAACAGACCATGCTGCGGGGCGTGTTATCGAGTGTGTGAACTTATAAGTGTGCTGGTATTCTAATTCTGGATTGAATCTATCTAGATCGATCGTCAATTGCTCCCGCAGGCAATTTGATTCAAAGAGAAAACTAGAGATGATTGGGTTCTCTTCATTCCAGTAATATGGAGAATCGAGATATCTCATTCGATTCGCAATCTTAACTTGCAATTCAAATGCTATTTGTCTGTTAATGATATTGGTTAAATGGTCGAGTACTCTTTTTGAGAATTTAATATTTAAATCTCTTCCTAGGTAATCATGTGGACGTTCGCCAACTCTGGCGAGCGATCGAATTGCTTGCAGTGGGTTATCATAGAATAATATTTCTGGTTCTGGATAATTAGAAAGTCGATAAGCTGCATTGATGGCTGCAATTTCTCGATCGCGCTCTAGAGGTGCCATCGAATATGCAATGGGCACCCATTTTTCTCGGTAAACAGGTATTAATAATTCCTGTTCTGGTGTTAATGCGGTAATGATAAATTTTTTTGGCATCTCGATTTCTATTTTATGACAATCGATACCGTCGTCCGGTCGTCTCGATCCATTAATATTTATGGGTGTTGGGTTTCGATGTCAAAATTGTAACTCAATAAATTCCGACCAAACTTTTTTCAATTGTGTCGCATCAGTTTCAGATAGCCGACCAATTTTTTTAGTAAACAGCGATTGCTCTAAACAATCTAATCTCGATAGCCTAACAGTAGATGCAAGTCTCAAGCCGCTCTCAGCCCATTTTTCTAACAAAACATCAGTATTCGTGCGAGGTTGTGCAGATGTAACTACGGCAACGATCGCATCTTGTCCATCCAGCCATAAAATAAGTACTGGACGCTTTTTAGCAACACCACCATTCGTATATTGAATTTCTGCTAGCCAAAAATCACCAGCTTTAATAGTCATCATAAAGCCCTTCATCTTCAGGGGCATAACCATTTAAAAAAGCACTGTGATTTCTAACAACAGTTGTTTCTGATTCTAAAGATTCTCTATGATTTGCCGCATTATTTAGAATCGTCCAAATTTCTTGCAGTACTGATTCAGAAACCTGTGGCAGTAGTTGGGTGATTTTATCGATCGAAGTAAGCATGATGTTAATATGCCTGCGTTGCTATTTACTCAATCTCTATTTTACATCTGAAAGCAGTAGGGGCAATTCATGAATTGCCCCTACCACAAGTCTGCCGACTACTTCGCAGCAACTAAGCCATTGTGACGTAACAACGCTGCTGGATCTGGCTCCCGCCCTCGGAAGGCTGTAAACACTTCCATCGGGTGCTGGCTACCGCCCAGCGATAATACTGTATCGCGGAACCGGCGCCCGGTCGTCTCGATCGCATCCGCATCATCTAGCCCAGCATCTTCAAACGCTGCAAAAGCATCGGCACTTAAGACTTCCGCCCATTTGTAGCTATAGTAGCCAGCCGCATAACCGCCAGCGAATATATGTCCGAAGGAGCAGAGGAAATTGTCTTCAGGTAATGGCGGAATTACCATGCTGATTTTGGCGAGGCGATTGCGGACATCGGCAATGGTTTCGGTGCCGCCTGGTTGATATTTGTTGTGGATTTCGAGATCCAACCAGCTAAAGTGGATCTGACGCAGCATTCCGCTACCGCTCATAAATGTGCGTGCGGCGAGGAGTTTTTGATAATAGTGTTCGGGTAATGCTTCGCCAGTTTCGTAGTGCTTGCCCAGACTGAGGAGGGTGGGGCGATGGTAGCACCAGTTTTCCATAAATTGGCTGGGTAACTCGACGGCATCCCATTCGACGTTACTAATGCCTGATGCGCCGACAAAATCGACGGTGGTGAGCATGTGCTGTAAGCCGTGTCCGAATTCATGGAATAGGGTTTCGACTTCGCCGAAGGTCATTAGACTGGGTTTACCGTCTACTGGCGGGGTTTGATTGCAGATTAGGTACGCAACTGGCAGACGGACTTTCGACCCATCTTTATCGGTCAATTTGGAGCGACTGATGCAGTCATTCATCCAAGCACCACCGCGTTTTTCGGCGGGGCGGCTGTAGGGGTCGAGATAGAAAAATGCGATCGGTTGATTTTGCTCGTTAGCGACTTGGAAGTAGCGCACGTCGGGATTCCAGACGGGTGCTTGGCCATCGGCGGCGGTAATATTAATGCCAAACAGACTGTGCGCGAGGTTAAATAAGCCCGATAGCACCTGTTCTAAGGGGAAATAGGGACGCAATTCTTCGGCATTGAAGTCAAATTTGGCTTCCCGCAGGCGTTCAGACCAGTAGGCCGCGTCCCAGTGTTTGAGATCGTTGGCTTCGGGGGCATCTTTAGAGATGGCAAAGGCGCGGAGATCTTCGAGATCTTGTTTGGCTGCTTCAAAGCTAGCACTACGGAGGGATTCGAGCAGATTTTCGACAGCGGCGACGGTGGGTGCCATTTTACTGGCGAGGCTGAGTTCGGCGAAGTTGTCGAAACCGAGGATGTTAGACATCTCGCGGCGTAATTCGAGGATGCGATCGATATTGCCGAGATTATCGTAATCTCCAGATGAAGCGCGGCTGACGAGTGCTTTATACACTTGCTCCCGCAAGTCTCGGCGTTGGCTATGCTGCATGAAGGGCATATAACTGGGCGCGTCGAGGGTAATTACCCAGGGGCCATCGGTGGGAGTAGCGGCTTCATGTCCGGCGGCTCGGGCAGATTGCGCAGCTTGACCGAGTAAACTTTCGGGGAGTCCCGCGATTTCTTCAGGTTTAGTCAGGGTAAGGCTATAGGCTTTAGTCGCATCGAGGACGTTATTGGAAAACTTATTGGAGAGATCGGCTAATTCGAGCTGAATCTGATTGAATCGCTCCTTCGGTGCGCCAGTCAAACCGACTCCAGATAGCTCCATATCGCGGATAGCGGCTTCGATAATCCGTTTTTGGGCAACGTCGAAGGTGGCAAATTCGGGACTGGCAGCGATCGCTTTATAGCCCTGATACAGCGCGGAACTCTGTCCCAATCGCATCCAAAACTGGACTGTCTGGGGCTGCATTTCTTCATACGCGGCGCGCAGTTCGGGACTGTTTTTAACACTCATTAGGTGTCCGACGATACTCCATCCCCAGGACAGTCGCTCGACAATGCGATCGAGTGGTTCGACTAATCCCGCCCAAGTGGGAATAATATTCGCTTCGAGATTGGTTAACTCTCCATTGGCTTCAGCCAGCAGTGCAGTAATGTCGGGAACGACCTGTTCTGTTTGGATTTCTGGAAATGGGGGCAATCCCTGACCTTGTAACAGCGGTTTCATAAGCAAGTGTGGTGAGAATCGATAATATATGTCTATTATCTCTCGATCGACACTGGATACCGTGTCTGGTTTACCGTCACGATTCCCGATCGAAATTACGCCCTCATCTCGATACCAGCTCGATCGATTATCTCCTGAGCGTACCCATTATGTTCCCACGCGCCAGTTAAGACTCCGGCAATACCGACCATTACTACCCCTAAAACCGGCACCCGTTCCAACTTTTTAACCTCCGCAATCTGGTAGCAACGACAATCGCCAGTCGCGACCAATCGCGCCCAATATTCGCAATTAAAACGGTACAGTTCGTATTGCCATTTATCGTGAAACTCTCCCACAGAAATGTGCATGGCTTGACGCACCCGATGCCTATCTTGATGTGATGTTCGATCAACTTGAAAACGCTGCCAATCGATTTGCCAAACCGCCAATCTCCCTGTGTCTTTCTCCCTGCCGCTATTAATCGGTTCCCATGCGAGCGAATCGAGATCGTTAAGTTGGACGGAGTAATGCAAAATATTCGGGTTATGGCGATCGCGATGCTGTAACAACTGCCCATAATCTGGATAAGAGAAATTACTCTCGATTAAATAGTGCAAATTTTGCATTGTTATTTACTCCTTTTAAATCGGCAGCCAAATCTACCGAAGTATAGCCAACATCCTAACCCCTCAATGCCGCCAGC
>NZ_JANPGM010000650.1:0-5312 GCF_031423935.1 Chamaesiphon sp. VAR_69_metabat_338 | reverse complement strand
TAATTCTCCCGTCTCCGTAGCATCGACGACATACCAGTCGGCAGGTTTCGCCGCTTGCTGCTCGGGTGTTTTATAAGTGGGGATGAGGATAATTTTTTGCTTTTGAAACTTCGGAGAATCTCGATAACTATAAGCATCTTCGATCGTTTGGGATAGCGGCTCGGTGTTTAGGGGAGCAGTTCCAGATTGGGGTTGATGTTGAATAGCGACTAACGCTGTAATTTGTTGCCCGTTGCCTTTTTTGCCAACGATTAGTTCTTTAACTACGGTATTCGGGAACCAATATAGTTTCCCTTTGCCCTTCTGCTCAGCGTTTTTGAGCATTCCATACAAAATTTTATGCGCATCTTTGGGGACGAAACAAACTTCGCTCACCCAACAACTACCCGCATTTAACTTGCCATAATAATCTTCAACTTTTTGTCGAAATTCCAGATAGCCGCGCGAGAAATATTTTTTCGATCGCTGAGTCGGACGCTCGTCGAGTGCGGATACACCTTGGGAGGTAATCTGTCCGCCCACCCAGTCGGTAATTTCGGTCATGCAGACTTGTTTGCCTGCCAGTAAGCCTTCATAGGCGGTTGCCGTTCCGCTCAATCCACCACCCGCGATCGCGATATCGCACCCAATCGTGCGATTCTCCAGTGGAGAGGCTCCGCCAACGACAGGTTTGGTTTCCGCAGCAAAAGCACTTTGGTAGCCTAATTCGATCGTCAAGATTGAGACCAAACAGGCAGCAGCTAAGGGTCTTTTCATCATTAGTTCGATTGTCAGATGGGTAAATGCAGGGTTTAAGACAATGATGCAGGAGCGTTACATATCTTCAATCCATGGTACACGATCGGGGATCGCCTCTGAGACACCAAAAATTATCGATCGCCCAGAGACGATCGATAATTTTTGGTACATTATTTAGAGATTGACTATATCTTACGGAGCTTTTATCGGATTGAAATCTCTAAAAAAATACGATCGCCAACAATCGTTTTTAATACAAAGCGGCTCGGCGATCTGTATATTTACAGGTTGTCTATTGCCGTTATGATTTGTAGCGTACGAGCGATTTTTATAAATTAGTAGTTGCGCTGTTAGTCGATCGAATAGCTTAAATGCCACGCTCGCTTCCACTATTTTACTACTGTCGATCGTTTAACCAACCGCTCAAATCTCCAGGCTCAGTGAAGTCGAGCAAAGCTTCACCCAACTCCTGTAACTGCCCCAAGGATAACGCTTTGACCTGTGCTTCCAACTCTGTTGAAACAGTCTCAACTCGTCGCTTTAATAAACGCAGAATTAACTCCTGTTGACCTTTCAATGCGCCGCGTTGTTCGCCACGTTGTTCGCCACGTTGTTCGCCGCGTTGTTCGCCGCGTTGTTCGCCACGTTGTTCGCCTTCAAGTCTTGCCCGATCCATCTCGGCTTTGTAGAGAGCATCGATATCCTGCATAGTTTTCATAAACTCTTCTTCCTCCTGCGTTAAACCCGTTACCGACTTTTCACTCAAATACTTGAAATGTTTGATGCATACTTCTAAGATATCATTTCGTTCGCGTCTGGTCGGTGGTAGCTCACTAATATTCGCAAATGCCTGAGTGAGAATGTTGTCTTTACCTAATCCTCTCAACCATAAGGTTGCAGGCGTTTGGGGCAACTCCCTAATTACCACTACTCCTATGCGTAATCCCTCAGCTAGTCGATATACTCCTGTGCCTAATTCTGGATCGGGAACACCTGCGAACGATCGCAAAATCTTCTGAGAGCAGCCTGTTACCAAAATCCAGGTAAACGGAATTTGGGCTGCGGTAAATAGCTCGTTACGCTTTTTATAATCCTTCTCCTCGCCGCTGGTATATAAGTCGAATCGACTCACACATCTAATGATATGACTCGACTTCAAATAGCCACTGTAATGTTCGACAAAGATCGTCGGATGCACTTGCATAAGTTTATCGAATAATCCCAAGTCTTCCGTGTTCCAAGCCGGACTTGCAGGATCGCAGACAAACAGTAAATCTACTTCGAGATTTTCATCGCTTTTGACTCGGACATTGAGATTGACAGTCCCTTTAGTTCGGTACAAAGCAGTTGTATACGCTTTGGAAAAATCATCATCTTGGTAGGGACTCATCGTAGATTAGCCAAGCAAGTCGATTTGCGCTTAAATCCCCGCACCGTCTAAAAACTGGCGAATGACGCGATCGTCTAAATGACAACTGGGGGGCAATTCGACATCTTCAGCGGAAGGAGTTTCAATGCCTTGAACGATCGCGTTGCAAGTTTGCTCGACTTGCATTTTTTGAACTTGTTGTTCTAGACTTTCAATGCGATCGACTAAAGCGCGGATCACTTCTGCCTCAGTATCGGGTAAACTGCCGTGTTCTAATGGCCCTACCCGTTCGCCCGCTCGATATAAGATCCGACCGGGGATACCGACTACCGTACAATCTGAAGGTACGTCTCTGAGTACGACCGAACCCGCACCAATTCTAACGTTACTACCGATTTGGAGATTTCCTAAGACTTTCGCGCCCGCGCCAACTACCACATTTTCACCGAGCGTCGGGTGGCGTTTGCCGCTTTCTTTGCCGGTACCGCCTAAAGTTACGCCTTGATAAATCAGTGCGTAATCGCCAATAATTGCTGTCTCACCGATGACGACACCCATGCCGTGATCGATAAATACGCCCTTGCCGATCGTCGCGCCAGGGTGAATCTCAATCCCTGTAAAAAATCGGGCTAAATGTGAAATAAAGCGCGGAATAAATGGGACACCCAAGACGTATAACCAATGGGCGAACCGATGTAGTGATAATGCTTGCAGCCCTGGATAGCAGAAGAGAACTTCTACCCAGTTTCGGGCAGCAGGATCGCGATCGAAAATAATTCGGAAATCAGCAATTAGTTGTGAAAGCACGGCAAGTGTTCCATTATCCCTAGTAGTCTACTAAGTATTTTAGCTGTTATTTGTCGATCGATGTCAGTGGGGTTTACCTCCTCTAGATGTTCGGCGTTCGCATTACGCTGCCAGTGGTGGCGGTAGCGACTGAAACTGCTTGGTAAACATTTGATTTGGGATTAATCTCATAACAGCTTGTAAGACAGGGGCAATTCTCGCTATGACTACTGAAAATCATCGCTGGCAATTTTGGATCGATCGCGGTGGTACCTTTACAGATATCGTCGCCCAACGTCCCAATGGCGAACTGCTGGTTCATAAATTACTTTCGGAAAACCCCGCTAGATATCCAGATGCCCCGATTCAAGGCATCCGTGAGATCTTGGGCTTGGCTGCCGACGAAGCAATTCCGGTAGAGGCGATCGAATGCATCAAAATGGGTACTACCGTTGCCACCAATGCCCTGTTAGAACGTGCTGGGGATAAAACTTTACTCATCATCACCAAAGGCTTCGGCGATGCATTGCGCATTGGCTATCAACATCGCCCCCAGATTTTTGCACGGGAAATCGTCTTACCAGAAATGCTCTACGACCGAGTCGTAGAAGTTGCCGAACGCTATACAGCACAGGGCGAAGAATTAATCCCCTTGCAAGTTGACGATACTCTAAAGCAATCGCTACAAACTGCTTATGACGATGGCATTCGATCGTGTGCGATCGCTTTTTTGCACGGTTATCGCTATCCCGCCCACGAATTGCAAGTAGCCGAACTCGCCCGCGAAATCGGCTTCACTCAAATCTCCCTCTCCCACCAAGTTAGCCCCTTGATTAAACTAGTCAGTCGCGGCGACACCACCGTCGTCGATGCCTATCTTTCCCCCATCCTCCGCCGCTACGTCGATTCATTTTCAAATAATCTAACCAAATCCCCACTCCCTGAACTCCTCTCACTCCCCGCACCCCGCACCCCGCACCCCGCTTTGCTATTCATGCAATCCAACGGCGGCTTGACAAGTGCCCAAAACTTCCAAGGCAAAGACAGCATTTTATCTGGCCCCGCTGGAGGAATAGTCGGTGCGGTCAAAACTAGCGCGATGGCGGGATTTACCAAAATCATTGGCTTTGATATGGGTGGGACATCTACCGATGTTTCCCATTACAACGGCGCATACGAGCGCACTTTAGAAACCGAAGTTGCTGGTGTAAGATTGCGATCGCCGATGATGGCAATTCACACTGTCGCGGCTGGTGGTGGGTCGATTTTGTATTTTGATGCAGGACGTTATCGCGTCGGCCCCGACTCGGCTGGAGCGGATCCTGGCCCCGCTTGCTATCGCAATGGTGGCTCGTTGACGGTCACGGATGCAAATGTGATGCTGGGCAAACTGCAACCGGATTGTTTTCCCGCTGTCTTTGGTGCGACTGGCGATGTACCATTGGATGCTGAGATCGTCCGTGCAAATTTTGCACGCATAGCCGCTGAAATTAAGGAGAGTATGGGGGATAATCGATCGCCAATCCAAGTTGCTGAGGGGTTTGTGTCGATCGCGATCGATAAAATGGCATCGGCGATTAAAAAAATTTCCAGTCAGCGCGGCTACGATGTGGGCGAATACACACTTTGCTGTTTTGGTGGCGCGGGGGGACAACATGCGTGTTTGTTGGCAGAAGCTTTGGGGATGAACCAAATTTTCTTGCATCCTTACGCGGGAGTATTATCTGCCTATGGGATTGGTTTGGCGGATGTGCGGGTATTGAAGGAAGAAGCGATCGAATTACCGCTAATTACCGATAATATTTTGAATATTGAAAGTGTACTCAACAGGTTGACTCAAATCGGACAATCCGAACTAATTAATCAAGACGTAGCCCTTGTTAAGATTGAAATTCTTCGACGGGTATATCTTCGATATGCTGGCACCGATGCACCTTTATTGGTGGAGTTTTCGACGGATGTGGAAGTGATGCGATCGCAATTCGAGGCAATTTATCAGCAAAGTTACGGCTTTGCGATGACCGAGCGAGATATTATCATCGAATCGGCAATGGTAGAAGCGATCGGTTTGATGCCGAGTCCAAACGAGCCAGTCTTAATTGCAGTCAGAACTACGCCCTTAACTCCTCGCAAGACTGTCTCGATCTACACCAAAGGGAGTTGGCATGAGGCGGGTGTCTTCGATCGATCGGATTTGTGTGCGGGCGATCGTATTATCGGCCCTGCAATTATTATCGAACCGACTGGTACGAATGTTATCGAGCCGGATTGGGTTGCCGAGTTGACATCCAAAAATCATTTGATTTTGACTTGTGAACCGTATGAGGTAGGGGCAATTTATGAATTGCCCCTACCTCATACGGCGAATCCCCTAGAGTTACTGCGTAGTCCTTTACCCTACCCCAGCCCTCCCCTTGAA
>NZ_JANPGM010000649.1:0-4242 GCF_031423935.1 Chamaesiphon sp. VAR_69_metabat_338 | reverse complement strand
GTAGTTTTAGTCGATTTAGTAACAGTTACCTCTGCGATCGGTTCTGGTAGTTTAGGTGTATCTTCATTACCAACATTAATTGATTGTACAGGATCGACAGTTTTAGGAGCTTTCTGAGTTGTAGGTTTAGTTTTTTTACCGGCTTTTGGCTTTACTGGTTCGGGTTCTAATTGCTTGATAACTGGCTCGATAATTATAGTAGTTTCAGTTGGGGTTGCAGGAATCGTAGTTACGCTCGGTTGCGATTCTACTCGCTCGATAATCGGCTCGATAATTTTAGGAATTGCAGGTTGTATCGATCGCTCTAATGTGAGACGATCTAAGATTTCTGTATGTTTGGCAAGTTGGGCTAAAATTGGTTGTAACTGCTCGAAGACTGCCGCTTCGATCGCTGGTAATAATCGATCTAATGGCGAACTATCCGTTGTTGTATTAGTGGCACCAGTTAAAGGCGTTCCTGATAATAGAGCAAGTTGAGCGATCGCCGATTTTTGATGGTTAGCGTCAATCACAAAAGCATTCACCATTTCTGCTTTGGCAATGTTTTTTTCTTTGGCTCTGACGGCAGCGTAGTATTCGCGATGTCCTTCAATGACTTGATATTTCCCTGGTTTAATCTCTTGTAAAATCAAGGGTCGCAGCAATCCATCAGTTGCTAAGATGAGATCTGCTAACTGCTCTAGCTCAGATTCGACAAAGTTAGACTTTGGCAAGTCCGACTTAATTGATTTAACATCTACAAAAAAACATTTAATCATTAACGATCGCTCAATTTAATCTATGAACTAATGCCAATCAAACTATAAAACAATCCCGTTCTCTATTTCAGACCGATCTTGGTTAACACTTCATCTGCTAAGATTTCAAACTCTCGTGCTGAGACTTCAGCAGTGATTTTGAATTCATTGGCATATTTGAAAATCGACTTGGGATCTGGATATTCAAGCTCGCCTACTACCACAATTTTATTAAATGATTCTGACAAGAATGTGCGATCGTAAATTACTGATTCCATCAGCTCCATCCCATATCGTTTGCTAATGACCTCGCGTTGTTTGGGAAAAGTAAATTCTACAAACTTAGCATTGGTAGAAATCTTTGAAGCTAATACCCCCAATACTCCAATTGGTTTTTTACCCAGAGTTTTTCTATTTTCATCAATAGTTTTGATGAAGTTCTTAACAGTTGGTAAACCTTGATTGGCAAACGGTTTGAGATCGGAAGGGATAATTAGATAGTCTGCACATAGCAAGGCTACCTCTGCATAGATATCTCGCGAAGGTGGAGTATCAATAATTACTAGATCGTAACTGTTTTCAACAAGTTTAAGTTTTTCTAACAATCTGCTACGACTTGCCATCGTTGTTGTCAAATCTATCTGCTTGTCGATTAGATTGATATGCGCTGGAATGACATCAATTTCTGGATCGCTAAAATATTGTGATTCTCGGACGAGATCGGGGATGAAGTTAGTATCACCACTACTAATCAGATGAGAGACATTACGATCGCGTAAAGTGTCTTCTTCTTCAAACTGAAATTTAACCAAGCCAGTTGCAAAAGTGCTGTTTGCTTGAGCGTCAAGATCGATTAATAGTACCTTATACCCTTTGCGGCTGAAGGCGGCTGCGAGATTGGTAGAAACGGTAGTTTTACCAACGCCGCCTTTATTGTGGTAGATAGCAATAGTTTTCATCGACGATAGTTGGTGAGGAGTAGCGACCGATTTTTCTGGTTGTGGTAATGATAGCTGATGTTGGAGCCGTTGTTTGAGAAAATTGCGCCCGATGAGGTGAACGATCTCTGGCAATCGATCGGCGATATCGCGTCCCGCACACCTGAATATGAGCCGAGCCGCACCCGATACTTGCTGGTAAATGCGGAATTCTTTACCATTTGTCAACAATCCGTAAGCAATATTTAAACTAGTTAAATAATTTTGGATTTGATAAACATGCTTGTCTAAATTCTTACGAGGATGCTTCGCCTCGATAACTAAACCAACGGGAGATCGATCGTCGGATTCGAGTGGGAGTTTTTGGGTAAACGCGAGAAAGTCCAGCCGAATCTTCCCAAATCTGACTTCCTGATGCCAGGTATCGGGAGTATAACCTAGTTTTGGTAATAAGTAGCCGACGATTAGTTTGCTTTCGACTTCGCTTTCATTTCGACATAGTTCGGGATCGAAACTCAATTTTAACCTCTAGCTTGGGTAGTAATTTAGGCGTCAAGATCGAGCTGGGGATAGAGATTGTTTAACTAGTAATACCGCGTACCATATAACCGAGCACTAATCCAATCGCGAGTACGCCAGCTTTACCAGTACTCAAAAAGTCATTCCAGCCATTTTGGATGTTATTGAGAATATCCACACTTTGAAACTGTTCGGCGACGACTAATCCGTGACTACTCAGATCGAGATCGATGTGGATATTAGCGACGAAATCGACTGCTATGGGTGCGACTAACTGAAGCGATGCGATCTCGATCGACATGGTAAAGATATTACTGAGCATAGATTTTACAATGGCTGAAATTACCTTTAGTATGCCCGTAGAGCTTGGCGGATCGATCGCCTCCGCTTAGGGCGTTTTAGGGACGATCGCAATATTACGAGCGGGATCGCCGAAGTATACTGGGTAGCGATCGTGTTTGGTAACGACTAGTGGCATCGGGGTAACTCGTCCCCACTCTGCTTGGAGCGATTGCAATAAAGTATCCTGCTGCTGGCGGAGTTTGGCGATTTGGGAACCTTGATTGACGATGACAAACCAGACTAACCCACGATCGCGAGTTGGTAATACGCCACCCAAGGCACTCACCTCATTGAGGGTGCCAGTTTTGATCGTCGTGCCAACAGGTAAATGTCGCTCTTTGAGCGTACCGATATATTCAGCACCAGCAACGGGAAAGATGTCGGCGAGGTTCGAGTTGGCAGCTTGGAGCTTTTGATGTAGAGTGCGGAAAATCTGGCAAATAGCGCGGGGAGACAACCGATTTTGGACTCCCAAGCCAGAGCCATTGATTAGTTGAATCTCGGCGGCGGGAAAGTTGGCAGTCGTAGCGGCAATTTGCATCACGCGATCTGCACCGCCAACGCTGTCGGCCAGGATTTGGGCGATTTCGTTATTACTATAGATGTTCATCTGCCGCACGATATCGATTAGCGGTAACGATTGATGACGGATCAGGGGGGTTATACCTGTAGGTGTCTCGCTAGCAATGATGACTCGTCCTGCAATATTTACTTTGGGTAATTTCGTCACCGTTTCTATCGGTGCTGTCGGCAGTTTGACGAGATTGACATCTTTAAAGTCGGTTTTGAGCAGCTCTGGGGGGAGATTGATGCCTGTTAAGGCTCGCTTGAGTAAGTCACCAGCTTGTTGCGGATCGGCTTTGTAATTCATGTGGAATTTATCCACCACGATCAGATTGCCGCTGACACGATCGATTCCCAGTTGATTGAGACTCTGAGCCAAAGAGAGCGCATCTTCCCATACGAATAATGGATCGCCGCCGCCGCGCACGACTAGATCGCCAGTTAATGTCCCTTGACTGATGGTGCCATTGGCACTAACGATCGTGTCAAATTGTTTATCCAGCCCCCAGGTAGTAATCGCAGCTAGAGAGGTAGCTGTTTTCGTCAGGGAGGCCGCCGAAACGGGAGTCGTTCCATGGCGATCGATCAGGAGATTGCCATCGGTTTGCAGCCAGAGGGATTGCTGCTGGGGATTTAAACCTTGAGCTTTGAGGGTTTGGATGTAGCGATCGATCGTATTTGCAGCTTTGGGTTCGACTGGGGTAGCCGGACTCAGCCACGATATCCCCTGCCAGGTGACAGCTTGCGCTGGCGAGACTGGCGGTAGATTCACACCAGTCAAATTCAACCACATTCCTGCCAAGCCAGAAGAAACTATTTGCAACATATAAAGTCAGTAGATGGTTGAAAGTTGAGATGACGGAAGAGGGGCGCGTAGCCAAGCCAGATCTCTGCACGAGATAATTGATGCTGGCACATTAGCACATCTTCAAGCTCGGATCGTACTCGATCGTGTCGTTGGCGTAGCCTCTCGGAACGAGAATCGGATAAAGATGCAATAGGATCGAATATCTTGCACCAATCGATCGAGACTAGTAAAAGCATAGATCTGAGGGTACCCACGAGGGATACCCCTACAAGTTATCTGTAGGGTGCCCCTCGTGGGTACCCTGGATCTACGTTCAACACCAGTATTTACGATC
>NZ_JANPGM010000648.1:0-4586 GCF_031423935.1 Chamaesiphon sp. VAR_69_metabat_338 | reverse complement strand
ACTGCCGGTACTACCCACTAACTCCCTCTCGCTTGTGCTACCAGATGCCCTCAGACAGGCACGGGACTACCGTTGTACACAAGCAAATCCCAATCCCACCCTTGCCTATAACTCGCCATCACAGCCAACTAACGCAGAGTTTTGTCCGACGGCAGGAGATCCGCCTTCTGTGAGAATTGCGGTGTCTGATAATGCCGGACACATGATAATTCTGAATCAGACTGGTGAGCGCGATCTGAGTGTTGGCAATTATAGTCAATATGGGATTCAGTACAATGCGAGTTTTGTGGCTGGTTCTAATCCCGATCCTGCGATTGCGAACAACGCCATTACAGCAACAGTAATTGGCACAACACCCGCTACCTTCAATCCAGGAGACGCAGTTTATCTAATTGAAGAAAGGGTATATACGCTAGTTAAAGACTCCACCTTTGCTAACAATGCATCAGGCGTGCTGTATCTTTCCAAAAATGGGGCAACCGCAGTTCCACTAATCAAAGGCATCACAAACTTCAATGTTTCTGCCAAGAGATACACTAATGCACTCGAGCAGATAGTCAATTCGACACCAGCCGGTGCCACAGTCAATCCCAATACAGGTACTCTGACGGCAGCAAACCCGATCTGCTCTGACTCACCCGCAGCCGCAGCCGCAATTGCAGCCGCAACTACCTCTACACCTAACCCGCAATATATCTGCAAATTTAATTACAATACGGCTACAGATACGGCAATGGACTGGAAATTGATGGCGGGCGTCAAAGTCTCGTTGCAAGCTAAATATGACGGATCGGGACAAGCTGCTGCCGCGACTACTGAAGAGACAGCGAAACTGAAGGCAGTAGCGGAATATTTCCCTCGGAATGTCCTCTCGAAATAAGTGCGGTATGCTGTAAGTATGTAAATAGTTGTAACTAGGTCTGGGAGTAGATTGGATGAGTTGGCAAGGTTCGCAAACAGCCGCAGATCGATTTTTCGGGAGTATTGCTTATTTACTCCCGATCGCTGACGTCTTCTTTTTCGGTAGATTTATATTTGCACAGTTTCCGATTTTTGAGCAGATATATTCGCCACTAGCACCGTTGCTAGCACTGAATAACGATCGCATTGGTGGTTTATTGCTGTTTTTAGGGCTATATGTCGGCGTTGTCATCAATGCCAAGGTCAATCGGTTTATCCGGTTTAATGTGCTGCAAGCAATTTTAATCGGTATTCTATTGTCTTTGTGCGGACTGTTACTGCAATATGTGTTGCTGCCAATAATTGGTTTGGGTGCATTGACTCAAGTGTTGATGAATACCGTCTTTTTTGGCACTTGGGCGATGTCTGTTTATGGCATTGTCATGTCAGCACTGGGTAAGTATACCGAAATCCCCCAATTATCCGAAACGGCTCAGATGCAGGTCGATCGCTACTAAATATATTAATATTGACTCGATCGATCGCGATCTGTCATAATAAGGGGCTGTCTATAACTTAAGCTCGGATCGGGTTAAATTTTTGACAAATGTCTGTTGCGCGAGCAGCGAGGCTACCCGTACGGCGTTTCACATCACAAAATCTATGACTTACGCAATTATTGAAACTGGTGGCAAGCAGATGCGAGTCGAGCCAGGTCGCTTCTATGACATCGAATTGTTGCCTGGTGAAGTCGATACCACTGTTTCGATCGATAAAGTGTTCTTGCTCGAAAACAATGGCAGCATCCAAATCGGTCAACCCCTAGTTGCTGGCGTTACCGTTGAAGGTACTATCATGCGCCACTATCGCGCGCGCAAGGTAATCGTCTACAAAATGCAGCCCAAAAAGAAAACGCGTAAAAAACGCGGACACCGTCAAGAAATGACTCGGTTGATGATTGATTCTATCAGTGTTAATGGTGCGGCGATCGCCAAAGCTGAAGCGGTTGCAGTCGCTGCGTAGCCGGAACACACACCTCCCATGAGTGGAGTAAGAGCAACACAATTTTTTAGTAATTCGAGGTAATTATGGCTTCTAAGAAGGGTACTGGTAGTACTAGAAACGGTAGAGATTCAAACGCCCAGAGATTGGGTGTCAAAAAGTATGGTGGTGAAGTAGTCAAAGCTGGCAATATCATCGTTCGTCAACGCGGTTCATCTTTTCACGTCGGTAATAATGTTGGCTTGGGTAAAGATTACACTATCTACGCTCTAATCGCTGGCGTTGTTACCTTCGAGCGGAGAGGCAAAAACGGTAAAAAAATTAGCGTTTATCCAGTTGTGGCTGCTGCTTAAGCAGACAATTTAATCTAATTTAAAACAGGAGCATGTCTGAGGATATACTCCTGTTTTGTTTTAATCGGCGATTGCAGCGGCGATCGGATCGATTATGTCAGAAACATGCTCCGCGATTCTTCAGGGAAGATGCTCCGCAAACGAGGTAGAATATTAACCATCAATCTGGTCAGCAGTGTCTAAATTTAAACATTGCTTGCGGCAGATCGATGGAGCGGAGCTACGGCACCGCAAACGGCGACGGTCAGAGTGCTAGTTTCTAGATACCAAACCTCTTGGCGATCGCTGTTGAACTCACCAATCATCAGCTTTAACTAAACTAGCTATGCTCGATCCGAATCTGGATGAAATCCAGTTATTACCTGAAGAATATGCTCGCTATTCGCGGCATCTGATCCTCCCCGAAGTGGGCTTAGACGGTCAAAAACGTCTCAAAGCCGCTAGTGTGCTCTGCGTCGGCACGGGGGGACTCGGTTCGCCATTGTTGCTATATTTGGCTGCTGCTGGCATCGGGCGGTTGGGAATTGTCGATTTTGATGTGGTAGACCACTCCAATCTCCAACGCCAAGTCATTCATGGCACTTCCTGGGTCGGCAAACCCAAAATTGAATCGGCAAAAAACCGGATTCATGAAATCAATCCTTACTGCCAAGTCGATCTCTATGAGACGGCTTTGAGTTCGGCCAATGCGCTCGATATCGTGCGTCCTTACGATATCGTCGTCGATGGGACAGATAATTTTCCCACGCGGTATTTAGTCAATGATGCTTGCGTCTTATTAGATAAACCCAACGTGTATGGGTCGATTTTCCGGTTTGAAGGACAAGCAACCGTCTTCAACTATCAAGGTGGCCCCAACTATCGCGATTTGTACCCAGAACCACCGCCACCAGGGATGGTACCTTCCTGTGCCGAAGGTGGCGTTTTGGGCATCCTCCCAGGCATTATCGGGGTAATTCAGGCCACGGAGACGGTGAAGATTATCCTCGGTCAGGGCACGACTCTCAGCGGGCGGTTGGTCTTATACAATGCCCTAGAGATGAAGTTCCGCGAGTTGAAACTACGTCCCAATCCAGTGCGTCCGGTTATCGAGAAACTCATCGATTACGAAATGTTTTGTGGGATTCCTCAAGCAAAAGCGGCTGAAGCGGAGCAACAAAGTATGTTAGCAGAAATGACTGTGACCGAACTCAAGCAACTGATCGATAGTGGTGCAAAGGATTTCGTCCTCATCGACGTGCGCAATCCTAATGAATATGATATTGCCAAAATTCCCGGTTCGATCTTGATTCCGCTGCCGGATATCGAGCAGGGCAAAGGAATCGAGCAAGTTAAAGCGGCACTCAACGGCCATCGTCTCATTGCTCATTGTAAGATGGGCGGTCGATCGGCAAAAGCCTTAGCGATCCTCAAAGAAGCAGGGATTGAAGGCACGAATGTTAAAGGTGGCATCCAGGCTTGGAGTCGAGAAGTCGATTCTTCAGTTCTGGAGTATTAATATCTGCGACTGAAATAAATCCCTCAATAGGTGTCTCGCAATGGCATTCGTTGAGGGATTTGAGATCGAAAATGGAGATAATAAAATATGCCTGAATCATCCGTCGAAAATCCAATTAATAACGGTGATATTACAGCAATAATCGTCAAAGGATATAAGGCAATTGCTGAAGAAATAACGATGGAAATCGCTCCGCTAACAATTTTGGCAGGAGCGAATAGTTCTGGTAAATCCAGTGTCATGCAGCCATTACTCTTGATGAAGCAAACATTGCAAGCTACTTACGATCCAGGTGCTTTATTATTAAATGGCCCTCATGTCAAATTTACTTCTGCGAAGCAGTTGTTTAACAAGCATAACGATCGTCAAGTTAATGAATTCAGTATAGGCTTCCAGATTCATAATACTGGAAAATTAATTTATACTTTTAGTCAAACAAATGGAAAACCAATAGATTTATCTTGGATAGAATTCGGTAATACTAATCTTACAAAAATTAAGCGTAATGAGATAGTGCTGGAGAATGAACAAGATCGAGGAAAGATCCTTCACAAGCTCAGTCAATTTAGATTTGCGCCTAAAGATTCTTCGATCGATCCAAACGTAAATTTTGACGAAGGGGAGTCTATTAGCTTTGCTTTCAATAGAGTAAGATGTTTTTTAGAAGGGAAAATTAGTGTTGCAAATACACAAGGGAGAATAGTAAAATTTGTTCAACTATTGCAATTTGTCAACCCATTTAGCAGAAAAATCCATGGAATTATCCATATTCCCGCACTGAGAGGAAATCCTGAGCGAGCATACCAAGTCACAGCAGTTGGTCAGGAATTTCC
>NZ_JANPGM010000647.1:0-1933 GCF_031423935.1 Chamaesiphon sp. VAR_69_metabat_338 | reverse complement strand
ACCTTCGTCATCGGCGGTATCACTGGCGTTATGCTAGCGGCTGTCCCCTTCGACATTCACGTTCACGATACATACTTCGTCGTCGCTCACCTCCACTACGTCTTATTTGGTGGCAGCGTCTTCGGTATCTACACGGGGATCTATCACTGGTTCCCTAAAGTTACCGGACGCCATATCAACGATACCTGGGGCAAAATTCACTTCGTGCTGACTTACGTTGGCTTTAACGTGACTTTCCTCCCCATGCACATCCTTGGCTTGCAAGGAATGCCGCGCCGGGTTGCCATGTATGCACCAGAATTCCAAGGTTTAAATCAATTTATTACCTATGGTAGTTATGTGCTGGCGATTTCGACTGTCCCCTTCTTAGTTAATGCGATCTATTGTGCTTACAAGGGTGAGCCAGCCGGTAACAATCCTTGGAATGCGCTAACCCTAGATTGGCAAACTACTTCACCTCCAGAAATCGAGAACTTTAAAGTGCTACCCGTGCTGACGACAGGCCCTTATGATTATGGGGACACTGAAGAAATTTCAGAACCACCCAAGGTATTTACTAATGTTTAGTTGTTAATATTGCTGAGAACAAATGTGGTGGGCATTGCTCACCCTACTTCTACTCTTCATCTGCTGGATTTACCGCAAAGATCTACCCACCCCGCCTTCCAGGCACCCCTGTCTTGACGCACACAAACGGGAGGAAACCTCCCGTTCGATGCGTCGCTGTCTTGTCGGTTTTTTTATTCTGGGGGAACCCCAGAATAAAACCGCCGCTCCGAGGAGGGGATTTTCCACCATATGGCTCTAGAACTGAGGATTAGATAAACCCTATTCCCTATTCCCTATCCCCTATCCCCTAATATGCAAGGATCGATTTCCGACCAGACCCAGATTAATATTGAGAGTGCGACCCACGATAGCCATCATGAAGCGCATCCCGACTTTCGGATATTTGGACTAATCGTGTTCTTAGTCGCAGAGGGGATGATTTTTCTCGGCTTGTTTGTTGCTTACTTCGCATTTCGATCGATGGCACCAGAATGGCCGCCAGCAGGTACGCCTAAGCTCGAATTGCTCTTACCAGGAATGAATACTGTCATCCTGATTGCGAGTAGTTTGGTCATTCATCAAGCCGATACTGCCATCAAAAAGAATGACGTCAAAGGTTTGCAACTGTGGTTTGGGCTGACAGCTCTGATGGGGATTGTCTTCCTCGGCGGTCAGTTGTATGAATACAGTCATCTCGAATTTGGATTGCGGACGAATTTATTTGCCAGTACTTTCTATGTCTTAACTGGTTTTCACGGTCTGCACGTCACCGTTGGCGTACTGCTGATTTTATCGGTCTTATGGCGATCGATGAAATCCGAACATTATGGCACCAACAATCATTTTGGTGTCGAAGCTGCCGAAATTTATTGGCACTTTGTCGATGTAATTTGGATTATCTTATTTATCCTGTTATATCTGATTTGAAAATCTCAATTTTTGAGAACACGCGATCGCGGAGCGTAATGCCCCGCGATTTTGTTTTAGATTCACATTCAATTAACCCAATATCGAACATAATTCGATCGCCAGTTTGAGCCATTCCCAGCTTGGAAGTTCGGCCATAAATGGGATCGAAATTCCTGAGATTTTGCAGACAGAGACGATCGAGACTAGGGTAATTAGACAGATACAGAATAACGCGATCGCAGTTGTAGATTTAGGCATGTATTTAAATTTAGCGATCGGGTGGAAGTTGATTGAGATTCGATCGCTATGTTTTTAGAATATGCGATTAAATCTAGTCTGTCAGGCACGTTTAGATAACGCTTTTGCAGACAAAAATGAACTCTAGTCTATCGAAAAATCCCCTCCTCGGAGGGGTGCCCGAAGGGCGGGGTGGGTAGATCTCCGCTACCCACAAGCCACTCGAAATTAGATGGTG
>NZ_JANPGM010000646.1:0-15633 GCF_031423935.1 Chamaesiphon sp. VAR_69_metabat_338 | reverse complement strand
GCAACGCACGCTGTAGGCGTTGGCGTTGGCGTAAGCCTGCCGTAGGCACAGCCTCTCCGTTCGCGCAGCCTCTCGCAGAGAAGGAGATCCGAAGCCAGACGTGTCGAAGACGGGAACCCGCGCGGAGCGCATCCGCTTTTTAAGGGGGCGTGGGGGGGATCTTCTAGGGTTTACGAGTGCTTTCTTATACTTTCCAAACATCCTCTAAGCTCTGGATGGAAAACAATCAGCGATATTTAATTTGAGGAACCGATCGAGTGGTAAATACATCCAGTAAAGAGACAACTGGCGATCGCGACTCATATGTTGGAAGCCCAACGCAGATGCTTGATATTCATAACTAGGATGGATAATCATCGTATATAGATCGCAAGCATTAGGGAAATCTTGCTGCATTTCAATCAAGGTTTTTTGAGTGTCTTCTAATAAAAGTACGCGATACCGATCGACATATTCACGGTCGATCGCCCAACTCCGAATATAAATTGAGATGCAATCTAGATCGCCCGATTCAGCCATGATAAAAGGATCTGTATCACCGATCGCACTTAAATGTAGACTCTTACTGGGCGCAACAAAGAAATTGGGTACTGAAATGGCGGCAGTAGGGTACATCATATAAAAGCCGATCGAATTGAGATTATCTTGACGACGCAATACGCGCATTCCCCGACCATATTGACGCGCCCATTGCCGGAGAATATTGACAATTCGATGGGGTGTGGTTTCTGTATTGTGATTCATCCAATTATAGTTAGTCGCGAGTAAATTGGCGATCGGAATTGCGTCGCAACGCGGATCGAATGGCTCGATTTTCACTTCTACTTCTTTGGCTAGTTCTGGTGTCAAATCTGCTGGATTTACTAAGATTTCAATCCGGCTGATATTCCCATCAAATTGTTTGGTAATCAAGCCCAATGCCGCTAATTTATCTAACATCATCCCCGCCGATCGATCGCTACCCCGATCGCGGTCGCTATAAAATAATTCCGCTGCTTCGCGATGACTGCAACTCACAGGTCGATCGAGTAAAGTCAATGCTAATAACGGTGGCTTAACCTGCGGATTACCCTCCCGTTGCTCCTTTACCAATAGATAAATCCACAATCGCAAAAAACACTCCCCGCGTGTACGAGTCAATCCCAGCCGCTCGACAAGGCGATCGAGTAGCTGCTGCTGTCGATCGCGACCCAACCACAATTCCACTTCTTTCGGTTCCATAAGTCTGTCCTTTCTCTAAACGGCTGGGTGAGAAAATCCCCTCCGCTCCTGTCGGAGCCGCTACGCGAACGGAGCGAAAAGTGCGGCACGGGCAGGCGAACCGCCCAGTGGGGTGGGTAGATCTTCGATCGATTCAAGCAAGCTCGCTTGTTGAAAGAGGCTAAATTCACACTAGCAAGATTCATCTTACTTCACCCTGATTCACCTTGATGCCGCATACTCATTGCACCCTCACAAATCGGTCGGTGAAGATGTATTCAACAACCGAATGACTCTAGGCACACCGAACCATGAAACTCACTCAAACAAATCGCGATCTAGCTGGCTACTGCCCCAAAAATCCCAACTATCTCCAAATCCGGGCGCGGATGAACCGATTAGTCGATCGCTACCTCACCATCGATATCCTCAGCCAACACCTCATCGACTTACCCACCCAATTTGCCCAGCCCCACGTTAGAAAGTGGGAACCCATCGATTGGAAATCGGTTTCCCGCAGCCAGATTGTCGGTGTCGATCCAGACTTATTTATTATGCTTGTCGCAGGTGCCACCGAAATTGAAACACCCATCCGCGAATATTCCCAAGAAACCTGGAATTATATGAAATCGATTCACCCTGGGATGGCTTACTTCATTGGTGGTACCCAACATCCTGACGGTTCGATCGCGACTTTAGGTGCCTGGGAAAAAGAGGAACGCCAACATGCCCCCACCTTCAAAAAAATCTACAACCAATTAACTGGCGAAAAACTGCAACCCAAACCCAACAGCGTCAATATTCAGCAATCGATCGATTCAGCATTGATGGCTGTCTCCAACCATACCCTCAGCCGTATTTCCACTGAATGGGGAGCCGTATCGATTTATTTATGGCTGATGGCACACTCCACAGGCGCACTACAACAAGCGATCGCCCAACCATTTCAAGATGAAGTCAATCACCTTGCCAAATTTTGGGGCTTCAGCCGTTGGGCTTTTGATGGATCTTATTACGGACAAGTCAAAGGCTCGACAAAAAGCCTTCTATCGTTAGCCAAACACCATCGGGGCGAACGCACAGAAGGCGATAATCTAGTCGGTAAGGCTACGACTGTCGATGCGATCGAATTGGCTTTTGTGTTCTCACGGGTGATGGTTAGAGTTCATACTTGGAATCGCGAACTCAGCCATACTCTCCTCGTACACTTATTCGGTCAAAAATATTACTAACAAGTTGTAATTATGCATACATGCCAAGAAATCGATGAGATCCACCCGCTTCACATCAGAGCCAATTGACTTCCACGCTACTCTTGCCCTGTCTCTGCGGGTTTTCTATCTCCAGCAGACGGTTATTCAGAAGGTCAGGAACAGCCGCAGCAAGAGTAGGAGAGGTAACAGAGTTTTGAGAGAGTAGTTTTGTTAAAGCATCAGGGTGAATACCTAAGTTGAACAGACCAGCTAAACCCATAATTAATCCAAAACCAGTGGGGAGCAGAGCAATTAGATACAGCCAAAATTTGTTAGTCAAGGCTGTAACTGCTAGTAAAGAAATGGCGATCGAAACAGCAGCATCGGCTAGATCGAATTGGTCGTCATGGAAATTTAGAGCATCGTAAGTTTTCTGGTCTTCCTCAGCTTGCTGTTTGAGTTTCGCTTTCTCACGTTCTTGTTTGGTGACAATTGCTTGATAGGCTTTAATTTGAGTATCATATTGTACCCTTTGGCTTCCCGAAGTGTTGGCAGATTGGAGTTTAAGCTGTGTTACCGTGCTGCTTGCGATCTCAGATCGAATATTCCGCGCTTGATAAAAAGCCCAGTGGTCGATCTTATCTGCCTGTGCTTGTTGCATTCCTTGCACGATGTTGTCATCTTTGACATGGCAGATGCCCATGAAAGTTGCCAAACAAGCGACTGTCACTGCTACTAGGGCATTAAGTCTATTTTGAGCAGCTTGCTGCTGGCTATCTCGATCGGGTTTCTCTACAGCTTCTAACGGGTCGATATCCATAAAATAATCGGTCAGTTTCTCTACCGTTAAATAAATAATTTGAAATCGATGTACGACTTTTGCTGGAAAAATATTATGTCATAAATATGCTCTGCTAACCCTATTTTTAGGGTACACCATATTTAATTACTAAGAATAGGAATAATTTATTAATTATCTCTCCGATTTTGGATAAATGCGTTAGGATTCTCAGCCGATCGCAAATTTTATACGATTTACAGTACATTTTTGATATTTGTACTCCTGAATTAGCATCAATTTTTTAATTTATGAAACCGATCGCTATAGCTAATTTCTTGTCGCGATCGAGAGCCAGTTGACTAGTTCGTTACTTCACCAATTGCAACATTCCAACATTAAAACTCAAACTAATTCGTAATTCCCCACTCAGATTCATTTCGACATTATGTAACAACCAACTGGGAAAGATTAACATCGTGCCCACTTGGGGTTTATAACTAATCTTGGGCAATGTCCAGGGACTAAATTCGGTAATGGGAGGCACTAATACTTGGGCGGCTGGACGCGGATCGGAAAAGGAGATGACACCAGAATTTTCGGGAGCTTGCAGATAATAGACTCCACTCAGAACCGAATTAGGATGATTGTGGACTGAATTAGATGCCAGCTTGCCATTGACGATCGCCCAGCAGCTATCGATTTCCAAAGATATTTTTGCTAAGTCCCAATGCAAACAGGTTGCAACTTCCAAGACATGCTCGCTAATTATTTTAGTGAATTCAGTAAAACTTGCTCGTTGGTGTAGGTCATTCGCACTATGCCAACCCAATACATTTGATTGTTTTCGACCTTGGCGATCGTGTTGCTGCTCGATCTTTATCTCCTGAATCAATGTATTGTTTAATCGATCGCAATTGTCAAGATTGAAATGCCAAATGGGCGTAGGAAACCAGTCTTTTCTGGAATTAGTCATGGCAAAAAACGATCGATGATTCGAGAAAATGAGTATCGATCGAAATCGATTTAATTTTGAGATCGTAGCATCAAGACACCCAATCGGTAAGATTATTTTTCGATTTGAGCGATCGTTCTGACACAACATGGGTGGAGTATTAACAGTTTACTTGAATGATAACTGGGGTAACTAATTTTAGATCTAAGCAAACATTAACCTAATTTCTACCTCCTCATTTAAGCATGGCAATTACTGACATCGATCTTTCCAAGTACACGCGGATCGGTCGCTACGATCTGCCCGAACCTACGCGGACTAAGGCTCCGACGGGTAGCCTCCTGGCTCAAGAAGTCTCGGCTGTGACCTATAATCCAGATACCGACACGCTATTTGTCGTTGGTGACGGTGGTACTTCGATCGTCCAAGTCTCGAAAACTGGACAATTAATCGATTCGATGACATTGGCGGCTGATGCTAGCAAACCCCAAGGTACCTACTTCTACGATCCAGAAGGACTCGCCTACGTTGGCGGCGGCAAATTTGTGATGACGGAGGAGCGATCCCGACAAGTTGACCAATTCACCTACAAAGCAAATACGACGCTGACTGGGGCAGACGTCCAGGTTGTCAAACTCGGTACGACGATCGGTAATATCGGTCTAGAAGGCATCACCTACGACCCGCAGACGGGCGGCTATATTCTGGCCAAGGAGGCTTCACCAGAAGGGATCTTCCAGACGACGATCGATTTTGCTAAGGGCACAGCGAGTAACGGTTCGCCCTCAACCGAAAATTCGACTAACTTGTTCGATCCCGCATTGCTAGGCGTAACAGACATCGCCGATGTTTACGCTCTGTCCAATGTCAAGGCTCTCGATGGCAAAGAAGATTCCAGTCATATCTTGGTGCTGAGTCAAGAAAATGGCAAAATCTTGGAGGTCGATCGGGCCGGTAAAATTTATAGTACGCTGACGATCGCCGCAGATGCTACCGATACGATCTCTGTTGCCGACCAGTCACATGAAGGGATCGCAGTAGATAAAGATGGTTTTCTGTATGTCGCTAGCGAAAATGGTGGTGGTAATATCGATCGTCCACAGCTCTGGGTGTATGCTCCCACGGGTGCCAGCACGCCGACGACACCAACCACGCCCACTACCCCAACCACGCCAACAACACCCACTACCCCGACCACTCCTACTGCTGCCTCTACCCTCGTTATCACTGAAGTAGCACCCTGGGCTAGTGGCAATACCGCCTATGCCGCTGATTGGTTTGAAGTGACAAATACGGGTACCACTACGGTGGACATCACCAACTGGAAAATGGACGATAACTCCAACTCCTTTGGTAGTGCGGTCGCACTGCGCGGCTTGACGAGCATCGCTGCTGGGAAATCGGCGATCTTCATTGAGGGTACTGCGGATGGTTCTACTGACAAAGTTCTCTCTGCTGCTTTCTCGAAAGCTTGGTTTGGTTCGGAAACCCTCCCAAATGGAGTCTTGCTTGGTGTCTATGGGGGTTCCGGTGTCGGCTTGAGTACGGCTGGCGATGCGGTGAATCTTTATAATGCCGCTGGCGTTCTCCAGTCTAATGTGGTCTTTGGAGCTTCGCCCACAGCTTCCCCCTTTGCCTCATTTAACAATTCGGCTTTGTTAAACAACACGACGATCTCGACCTTGAGCGTGGCGGGTACTAATGGTGCTATCTCCTTTGTGGATACGCTCGGCAATACCGAAATCGGCTCTCCAGGCACGATCGTCAATCCGAACAAAGCTCCGACAGCAGTCTTGTTGACTAACCTGGTCAGTACGATCGCCGAAAATAGCGACACTGCTACCCGCGTGAAGGTCGCAGACATTAGCATCACCGATGACGGACAAGGTACTAACAATCTTGCGGTCGCTGGCGCGGATGCCACCGCCTTTGAAGTCTTCAACAGTGCGCTGTACATCAAAGCTGGTGTTAATCTCGATTACGAAACCAAGAACAGCTATAGCGTCTCTGTCAATGTAGACGACCCAACTATCGGTACTACTCCCGATGCGACCACGACTTTTATCTTGTCTTTGACTGACGTAGTGGAATATCTCGCTCCAGTTGCGGGTACTAGTGGCGACGATACCAAAAATATCGCCACCAGCCTCAACACGATCTTTACTGATGGTGGTAATGACCTGGTAGATAGTTCTGTTGGTAAAGGCGATAACCGGATTTACGGTGGCGACGGTAGCGACGAACTTTATGCTGGCTTGCGCGATCGATTATTTGGCGAAGCTGGCGACGATATCCTCGATGCGAGTGCTGGCAAAGGCGGCAATCGGCTTTATGGTGGTGCCGGTAACGACCAGTTATTTGCAGGTACCAATGACTTCCTCTCTGGCGGCGATGGCGACGATAAAGTCTTTGCTGGCAAAGGTGGTAATACCCTTTTTGGTGGTGCTGGTACCGATCGGTTCTATCTGGCTTACAATGGTGCCCCCACGAGTGCCAATACTGTTGGCGACTTTGAAGCTGGCATCGACAAGCTACTAATTTTGGGAATTCCGGGCGTCACGGACTTCAGTAAAGTGACCGTGACTCAGCAAGGTACGGATACGCTCATTAAAGCTGGTGGCAAAGATCTCGCGCTCTTAACTGGCATTCAATCTAACACTGTAACTGGCAGTAGTTTTGCATTCAGCTAAAGAAATGTAAATACGGAGGGCGATCGGTTCGATCGTTCTCCGTATTTATCAAATTAGCTGGCAGCAATTCGATCGAGCGATCGACGCTCTTGCCCGTCGCATGTACTTAATCATTTCATAACCTCATTTAAACCCCTCCTAAACCCGAATCATCTAGAGTTAGCGTGAATCAATGTCTGTAGCATGCTTGGCAACTGTCGATATCATCTCTCATCACTAACTTTAAGGAGCATTTATGGCGACTGGCCCCAGTACAACTCAAACCCCCTATATCGTGCCCGTAGCGACAGGGGTAACTACTACTTCGATTTTGAGCGTCGGTGATGCCGTGAATGGCTACAAAATGGCGGGTATTCCCGACGGTCTTGGTGCCTATGATAATGGCGACGGTACTTTTACAGTCTTAATGAACCATGAGATCGGTGCGGGTTCTGGTACCGCCCATGGCCCACTGACCAATGGTGCTTTTATCTCCCAATGGGTCATCAACAAATCCGATCTCAAAGTTGTCAGTGGCAGCGATCTGATTAAGAATGTCTACACCTGGGACACCGCGACCCAGAAATCCAGCACTACCGCCGCCGCTAATATTAGCTTCAACCGTTTTTGCTCCGCCGATCTGCCCGAAGTAACTGCATTCTACAATTCAGCAACCGGACTGGGCAGCGCAGAGCGGATTTTCTTAAATGGTGAAGAAGGTGGGGCGACTGGCTATCAATTAGCCACCGTTGCGACAGGTGCTAATAAGGGCAATACTTACGTCCTGGGCAAGTTCAACCTTAGTACCAATGGTTCCGGACTGACTGGCGTTGGTGCTTGGGAAAATGCCCTCGCCAATCCTTTTGCCCAGAATAAAACAGTTGTGATTGGTAACAACGATGGTGGGACGGGCATCGTAAACAATGCCGTGGCAGTCTATGTCGGTACTAAAACCAATACTGGTAGCGAAGTAGACAAAGCTGGACTTACTAATGGCGTCACCAAGTTCATTAATGTGACTGGTAATGCGAAGGAAATTGTCGATACCACGACTCGCGCTACCAACATTAAGGATGGTATGGCGTTCACATTGAGTGCGACTGCCTCCACCACCTTCTCCCGTCCGGAAGACGGTGCATGGAACCCGTCCAATCCCAATCAATATTTCTTCGTTACTACCGACCAACTCGATACGGTCAAAGATGGCGTCGGCACTCAAGTGGGTCGCAGTCGCCTGTGGCGGTTGAATTTCAGCGATATTACCAACCCCGATGCGGGTGGGACGATCGATCTGCTCCTGGATGGTACCGAGGGGCAAAATATGTTCGACAACATGAGTGTCGATCGCTATGGATTTATCACCCTCAATGAAGATACGGGAAATGCTGCTCACAATGCCAAGGTTTGGCAGTATGATATCGCTGCCGACAAGCTGACCCAACTGACCAAATCCGATCCGGCCAGGTTTGGTGATGTGGTAGATGGCCAGGTCACAGCAGCGACGGCACCTTTCAACGCAGATGAAGAAAGTTCCGGCACGATCGATCTTCAAGATATTCTCGGTGCAGGTTGGTCGTTAATCGACCTTCAGGCTCACTACACCAACACCGATACCAGTCTCGTTGAAGGCGGACAACTGCTAGCTCTCTACAACCCGACTACCGCTGCTGCGGCGGCTAATGCCAAAAACAAAGTCGCCTTTTCGGGCGTAGCGGCTGGGGATGCCACTACCAGTAGTGAAATTCTGTGGACGCGGACTGTCGATGCGGCGACCAAGCAAGGGCTTGAAACTCAATTAAACGTGCAAGTTTCGACCGATATCAACTTTGGGACGATCGCCAAATCCTATACTGGACTGACAGACGCCAACCACGATTACACCCTCAAAGTCGATGCCACTGGCTTGCAAAGCGGCACCAAATACTACTATCGGTTCCAGACTAGCGGCGGCGATACCAGCAAAGTCGGGACATTCAAGACCGAATACGATGCCAATACGCAAGCGGCTGTCCGCTTTGGTTTCAGCGGCGATTACGACGGTTTGATGCGCCCCTATAGTTCTACTGCTAACTTTGGCTCGCTGAACTTAGACTTTTACGTCAACTTGGGCGACACGATCTACGAAACAGCCAGCAAAAGCTCAGTGACGGCTGCCGACCCCAATGTTAGTACTTCTCAAGCTTTAATTGACTATCGCAATAAATATCTCGAAAACCTCCAGCCGACGACTACTGGTGGCTTTGCTAGTTTGCAAACACTCTATGCTTCCCAAGGTAACTACACCGCGCTCGATAACCACGAACTCGGCAACAAGCAGCTCATCAATGGTGGTGCGCCCGCTGGGCTGGCCGCCAAGTCGGGTAATGGTACTAACGACAAGACCTTAGACGTCAATAAAACTGGGACGTATATCAACGATACCGCCGCGTTTAAAACCTTAGAGCAAGCTTATCTCGACTACCAACCCATCCGCGAGAAAACCGTTTCGGCTCCCAATGACGCGCGGACTGATGGTACCACTCAGTTGTATAACGCCAATCAGTGGGGTAAGAATGTCCTCTACATCAACACTGATACCCGCTCCTACCGCGACGTCCGCTTAAAAACCACCGACGCCAACGGTAACGTCACGACGACCGACGATACAGGCTCGCGGGCGGACAATCCCGATCGGACGATGTTGGGCAAAACGCAACTGGCATGGCTGAAGCAAAATCTCCTCGATGCCCAGAATAATGGCACCACCTGGAAATTTGTCTCCACCACCGATCCGATCGACCAAATTGGCGCGATCGGTTCTGGTGCCGATGGTGGTAAATCCTGGATCGGCGGCTATCGTGCCGAACGCAACGAACTACTCAAATTTATTGCCGACAATGGTATCAAGAATGTCGTCTTCCTCTCTTGCGACGACCACCAGAACCGGATTAATGAGTTAACCTATTTGGACGATATCAACGATCCGACTAGCGTCAGAACATTACCCAATGCAATCTCAGTCGTCGATGGCCCGATCGGTGCAACTGGCCCCGATACTGTCACCGACCACAGTTTTGCTAATATCAAATCCTTAGCAGAAAAGCTCGCAGCGACTCAAACCGCCGCAGGGGTCAATCCGATCGGTTTAGCCGCCGATTTTGCCGGACTCAAAAATGTCGTGCGCGAAGGTGATGCCAATGCCGACACCAATCGTCAGGCTGTGGATTTCTACTCGCCCGATACTTTCAACTACACCACCTTTGATGTTTCTGCCGATGGCAAAACGTTGAATGTCAACGTCCAAGGGATTAACTCTTACGCGAGCAATACTAACCCCGAACCATCGACGACTAATCCCGTGCGATCGATCCTCAGCTTTAGTCTCGATGCGGCAGTCTCACCGACAACAGTCACCAAGACATCTGGCGATGACAAAGTCATTCCCACCACCCAACAGACGCTCTTTGCCGATGGTGGTAACGATCTCGTCGATGGCTCCGTCGGCGGCGGTAGCAACCGGATCTACGGCGGCGACGGCAACGACGAACTGTATGCTGGCAAGAACGATCGCTTATTTGGCGAAGCTGGCGACGATATTCTCGATGCCAGCCAAGGCAAAGGTGGCAATCGCCTTTATGGTGGTGCCGGTAACGATACCTTATTCGCCGGGACTAATGATTTCCTCTCTGGCGGCGATGGTAACGACATCCTCTACGCTGGTAAAGGTGGTAGCACCCTCTATGGCGATGCTGGTACCGACAAATTCTATCTGGCTTACAATGGTGCCCCGACTAGTACCAATACCGTGGCTAACTTTGAAGTCGGGATCGACAAACTGCTAATTTTGGGTATCTCTGGTGTGACAGACTTTAGCAAAGTGACTCTGACTCAAAAGGGTGCCGATACCTCGATCGCCGCTGGCGGTAAGGATCTGGCTGTACTAACTGGCATTCAGTCGAGTAGCCTAACTACTAACAGTTTCGCGTTTAGCTAACTTTTTAAGCATGTGAAGTGACGAGGTTAATCCATCAGAATTAACCTCGTTTTTTCGTTGGGGCGATCGATCGAAGTCCAATTAGAGCCAGACTAATTTTCCGGTGGCGTCCACATTAACTTATTAAATAGTTCGCTCCCCTTAGCATCAAACACCTGGACGCGGGCAAAATTGGGATCGGTGGGTTGCCAAGTTACCCGATAGATCGTGCCCGCATTATTCCATTTATATAAATGTTTATCCCCGAATTTGGTTAATTGCCCATTTGCCAAACTAATACCCCGTTTGCCACTCTCGCCGCCTGAGTAGATAAATCGATCGCCATCTCTAGCTATTTTTACTTCCCAACGATCCCTAATAAATAAAGCTTGTCCGTCGTACTGAGTCGTAATATCGACAGCGCGAGCGGTGCGGGTGGCGCGGGAGGATTGATGTTCGGCTGTGGCTGGCTGAGGCATCGCTGCCGCCACAGAACTACTGGCAAGTGGCGTATAAAGCACAAAAGCCGACAAAACGATCGCGAGTTTCATGGATCTAGCTCCAGATTATCGGGTGAATATACTATAGATACGGCAACATCTTCAGCAATTTCGGAAACTCAGATCGGCGGGCAAGATCCCACCCGCCGAGGTAACATCTCGATCGAGTCTCGATCTCTACAACTTAGGAGCCGATTTAGCCCGAGCGCATTCTAGGCTAGAGGCTGACGATCGCGGGTTTTGGCGATCGCTTGTCACCTATTAAGATTCCCGAATAAACTCGATCGTAGACTAGATAGTTGGTTTAACTTAGAGAAACTTAAGACTCGATATTTTTAGATATTAGTTTATGATGAGTGGCGATTTATCCGATCCAGAATTAAACCAAGACCCCGATCGCCAGCGGATGCTCCCCAAAGTGAAATTGCCCACGATGCTGCGGCTGGGACTATTTCAGATGAGTTTGGGGATGATGTCTGTGATGGTCTTTGGCGTCCTCAATCGCGTCCTGATTAAAGAATTAGCCGTGCCGAGTACGATCGCCACGGTAATTCTCGCACTGACACTATTTGTCGCACCCGCGCGGATTATGTTCGGACAGCTCTCCGATACGCGACCGTTATTTGGTTATTATCGGACTGGTTATATTTGGTTGGGAGCGGCGGGATTAGTTAGCAATGCGTGGATTGCCGTGCAGGTGATGTGGCAACTGGGCGCGAGTCTCAAGGCAGTCGGTTGGGCACTGCCAACTTACGGTTGGGCGGGATTGCTAGGCTTTATTTTTGCCCTATATGGTTTGTCGGTGAGTATGTGCTCGACGCCATTTGCGACGCTATTGGTAGATATTACTGACGAAGACGATCGATCGCGCCTGGTGGCTGTAGATTGGTCGATGCTGATTGGTGGCACGATCGTCGGGGCAATTGCGATCGGCGTCTTGCTCAAATCCTTAGAGAACGATGCTACCATCGCCCAAGTGCAAACTCAGATCGATCGATTATTCATCATTATTCCGGCGATCGTGGCTATCCTGACCTTTATCGCAACTTGGGGCGTCGAAAAGAAATATTCTCGATTTGCCAGCCGCGTTGGCGTGCAGCGCGAAACACATTTATCGCTCGGCAGAGCATTATCCATTCTCACTGCCAATCGGCAAACTCAGCTATTTTTCACCTTTTTGATCGTGATGACATTGGGCTTGTTTATCCAAGATCCGATCCTGGAAACTTATGGTGGCGAAGTATTCAATCTCCCCGTCGGCAAAACAGCAACACTTAATGCTTTTTGGGGAGGTGGGACATTAGTAGGATTGAGCTTGGCGGGGTTTTGGTTCATTCCCAAACTCGGTAAGCAGCAGACAGCCAGATTGGGTTGTATGCTCGTCGCCGCCTCGATGTTGTGGGTGATCGTCTCGGGATTTACTCACAATCCGGTCTTTTTGCAATTAGCACTGTTATTGTTTGGCATTTGTTCGGGATTGGTGACAACTGGAGCGATTACCCTGATGCTCGATCTGACTGTGCCCGAAACTGCGGGGACGTTTATCGGTGCCTGGGGTTTATCGCAAGCTTTAGCAAAAGGTACTGCGACAATTTTGGGCGGTGTAGCTCTGGATCTGGGTAAATCCTTTGCGCCGAATCTGGTACTGGCTTATGGTTTTGTGTTTAGCCTCCAAGCGTTAGCGATGGTAATTGCGGTGAAATTGCTCGGCAGAGTCAATGTCCGCGAGTTTCAGACAACGGCGAAGGATGCCGTCAAGTCGGTAATTGCTGCGGATGTGGATTAGTAGAGAGCGGGATAAAGTGTACATTTTTGCCCCGCTCCCCGCTCCCTGCAAAAAGAAATAGCTGTAAATTGCGGTAAACTGCTACTCTGTTGCCTGGGATGGAGAAAAATAATTGAGTTATTGGTTGATGAAGTCCGAACCGGATGTCTTTGGCATCGCCGATCTCGAACGCGATCGATTTACAATTTGGGATGGCGTCCGCAATTATCAGGCGCGCAATTTTCTTAAGTCCATGCAAGTTGGCGATTTAGCTTTCTTTTATCACTCCAATACCAATCCACCTGGCATTGTCGGGTTAATGCAGATCGTCGCCGCGCAAGTCGTCGATCCCAGCCAATTCGATCCCGATGGTGAATATTACGATCCTAAATCTACCGCAGATGCTCCCCGCTGGCATACTGTCAAAGTTGAATTCGCCCGCAGTTTTGACACGCAAATTACCCTCGCGACACTCAGGGAGCACTTTACACCCGATCGATTATTGGTAGTCAAACAGGGCAATCGTTTATCCGTGATGCCCATTATCGATCGAGTTGCTGCGGAGATTCTATCACTAGCAAAAGAATGACTCACAAACTTCCTATGTCATTGTCGTGATGAGTGTTAGTTGAGATCGGTTGACGGGGAACTATAACAGACAGTATCTCATCCCCTCATCCCGCAGCCGCGATCGCTATGACTCCATTACCATCATCCTTGGAGCCAACTGCTGAAGTTGATGCTCAGACAATTGCCGCTGCACTCAATCGCAAGCTCAAATCTCAATCGATCTTTGCTACTGTCAAATTCGACTCCGAACTAGAAATCTCCCTCTCTGGCTTAGCCATTCCGAACCCCCAACAGATGACAAAAGTCGTCGCGCAGGTGTTAGGCGAACTCCAACTGCCCGCTCAGACAGTGAAAGTTTGTGGCCAGCAAACCGAGGCGACAGAGCCGAATTGGGAGCGCGATGTGGAGATCGAACCCATTGCCAAAGTCGCGGCGACCAGAGTTCCAGATGCCGCACCAGATATCGCGGCGGATGTCGAGCCGGTGTTGCTACCGTGCCCAGAAAACAATATGACACTGGCAATTTTAGCAACCGTTTTAGGAGTTTTGCCCTTGGGGATAGTTGCTATTTCCTATGCCAGCCAGGTTAGTTCTAAATACGCCGCTGGCAATACTTCGATCGCAACTAAGTATGCTAATAATGCTAAAAGATTGAGTATCATCAGTTTGAGTGTTTCTGGTGTGACGACTGGCTTAATCGTGCTGGCGATTATCTTACCCGTATTTTTAGGTGGCGGTTTCCGCAGTACCCTCAAACAAGAAAAGGCCGCTCAAAAATACGCCCAAACAGTTCTGAAAGCTAAGGGCGATGAATTAGTGACAGCGAACATGAACAATAACAATGCCGTAGTTTCTACTGACCTCAATCTCAGTCCACCGACAGACAGTGGCTATACCTTTACCGGTGAAATCCTGCCCGACACCGGTTCCCATCGCAATAATTTCAAAATTATCGCGACACCCAATCATCGCAACCTCCACAGTTTTGTCGGATTTGTTTATACGATCGAGCAGGGTGATAAATGGTTTGTCAAAACCGATGGATGTATCAGTAAATCTACCAGTTTATTTCCACCGGCGGTAACGATCGCTAATGGTACTGCAACTTGTGATGCTAACTCAAAATTAGCTTCCGAATCAGAATAATCAAGAGTATTAAATGAACATTGAATCGATCGCGACCCCCTCAGAGCGGATGGGGATTATTCAGGGCGACATTACCACATTGACTGTCGATGCGATCGTCAATGCTGCGAATACTTCGCTGCTCGGTGGTGGTGGTGTTGATGGCGCGATCCACCGCGCGGCTGGCGAGGAATTATTAGCTGCTTGCAAACAACTAAATGGTTGTCAAATAGGTCGAGCCAAAATTACTCCAGGCTACCGATTAACAGCTAAATATGTAATTCATACCGTCGGCCCTGTTTGGCATGACGGCAACGATCGAGAACCAGAATTACTCGCGAGTTGTTATCGCGAAAGTCTCATTTTAGCGGTTGCAAATCAGATTCAGACGATCGCTTTTCCCGCAATTAGTTGCGGTGTCTATGGTTATCCGATCGATCTAGCCGCGCAAGTAGCCCTTGAGACTGTATATGCATTTCTCGCCCAAGATAACTCGATCGCGGGTGTCAGTTTTGTCTGCTTTAACGATCGCGATTACGATACATATGTCGAAGCATTTGGGATGCTATAGTCAGGGAATAGGGAGAATTCTAGATGAAGACAGTATCGAATGCGATCGAAGCTCTTAGAGGATGTTTGAAAATTATAGATTAGTATTCATAAACCCTAGAAAATCCCCCCTACCCCCCTTAAAAAGGCTACGGTGTATACACAAGTCTGTCGGACTTCGTTTTGAGATCTGAATCCCCCCTAACCCCCCTTAAAAAGGGGGGAAAAGATCTGGAAGTCCCCCGCTTGGTGCCTTTTCATGGTCGGGGAACCCGACCGAAAAGGCATCCGCTTTTTAAGGGGGATTTAGCGGCTCCCGCACGCCTTTGTTCCCCGACGGTTTGCGGATGCGCTCGTCACGGAGGTTTCCTCCAGGT
>NZ_JANPGM010000645.1:0-4754 GCF_031423935.1 Chamaesiphon sp. VAR_69_metabat_338 | reverse complement strand
CCCCCCCAGCATCGAAGAGATCCAAGAGATTGGGCGATTGTCCCATTAAAGTATCAATGAAACTCTCCTTTGACTCAGGCGATCCCGTGGCGGATTGCGACATCCGCTCGATCCCCATCGAGCGCAGGTGAGCTAATTTCGATCGATAGCTGTAGTCAGGAATATCTTCAAGTATCGAGATACGATCGAAAAATACCTGTCCGAGCAGTTCGCAAGCGTTCCGCAACTCATAGGATACGAATTTGGCTGTTTGATGATGACAGGTAATAATTCCCCACAAGCGTCCATCTTTGATGAGGGAAATCGTCAAGGATGCACTGGCACCCATATTTTGAAGGTATTCAGCGTGACAGGGATCGGGACTGCGGAGCATGGAGTGGCTTAGATCTGTAAGCTGCTCCGTTAGCGGATTGAGAGCGGGAATCAGTTGCACTGACTCAGCCCTAACGTCGGAGACTGCCCGAATCCGGTTGGAGAGAAACATTTCCCGTGCTGGTTGGGGAATATCTGATTCGGGGAAATGCAAGCCCAGATAAGAATCCATTGCCTCAACTCGATCCTCGGCGATGACTTCACCATGTCCATCCGCAGCGAATTTATAGAGCATGACTCGATCGAATCCAGTTAACTTCCGCACTTCTGCGACCATAATTCGACCGAAAGCAGGTAAATCGGCAGTTGCTGTCAATTGACTATTGGCAACGCCTCGCCCTTGCATAATCGAGGCTTTAGCTAAATGATAAAAACTTTGGAAGGGAATATGCTCGTCTTTTTGGGTTGGTTCCAATTCTAGAATTAGATAGCCATCGGGATTTCGATGAAAAACAGCATCAAAGATCCGGTAATTATCCTTAGACTTTTGTACCCATACTTTCGTATAGTTGCTACGATCGAAAATCTGTTCTGCCAATCCCGCTCGAAATTGCTCGACCTGGAAAATATCTAAAAACTTCTCTAATGGCTGTCCGATGACGCGACTTGGTGCGACTTCAAATGCGCCGATCGTATTATTGCTAACTTGTAAAATCTTTAAATCTGGCTCTTGTAAAACCAGCAATATGCCATGAGATTGAATCTCCGTCAAAACATGGACTGACGGAGATTTTAAACTGATGGCATTGAAATTTTGACGATCTGAATTAGTGCCTGCCATAATTAATTCCATCACTCTATACTTAGCAAGTCGATTACCTACGGTAGGCTACGCCAACGATTTTATTTGGAAAGAAACTTGAAAAATTTGGTCGATTCTTTAGAGGAGCGCACGAGAGCATCTCCGTTGGAGAGGCTACGCCAACGCGAGGAAGATACCTGGCACATGTGTTCGAGTCAGCGGCTCGCTCAATCTTGAGGAAACCTCCAGATTGAGCGAGACAAGACAGCGATTCGTGTTCGGGCGATCGATATGGAATATTTTCCTATTTATTCTCGCTATTTCCCTAATTCTCCGTTCTCATCTGACAAATTTTGTTGCCCGATTCCTAGCTGTGTTTTGCTGCGTTTGAGTTCCTGCCACAGGGTTTTGATTTGTTGGTAAGATGCTAATGGGGTCAGCTTACCAGCAGTTTCTAAGCTACAAATATAGCTAATTTTTTGAGTAAATTCTTGCAGGTTACTATTAAAAGCTAGATCTTTAGGTTGAAATTCACCGCGATCGCGATCGTTTGGATATAAAAAGGAATCACTTTGCTCTGACATCAGCTTTTAGTCCTCCAGATCGTGTTCTATTGTCAGTCGATTTGGCTGACAGCGTTTCACCTGGGTTTTAATTTCTTGGGCAGATTCACTTTGAAGATCTTCAACATAGCCAGACACCGCTCGATTTGCTAACTCTGCACCACCAAATGGGCCAAAGTAGTAAGTACATCGGGGCTGAGTTGTCAAAACTTCGACCCACCAAGCCTGTCCCAAGAAATCTAGAGCATTAGTCCAGATCTCGTCGGTCTTCACCAGTATTTTGTTGTTTAGAATTAGATTTATTATCAATCGTAATAAAGAAAAATATTTTCCCTTTATTCTGTCGATCCTTGCGAAATTATTATACTCTAACTGTACAGAATATTGTTTAAAAGTTAATCAGTCAATAGGGGTAGCTTAGAGTTCTACTGCAAGAATTATTATAATAGTAACGGTCTTATCTGTGCAGAATTTTTTATCGATCGTGCGCCGTCATTCAATTTATATTGTTGTGGCGGAGTAATTCAGCATCGTCAATTCAAATTTCCGTTCTCAACTACCCGATCGATCCTAAATGCGATCGCCAGTCTAAAATTAAGCTCAGATGCTGCTCTCCAACTTTTGCGGCGTTTTGACCAGCACAGAGATCGCCAACGAACCTACGGCAATAATTTTGATGACGGCATTTAACGCGTGTGCATACTCCCATCGATCGCGATATCGCGTCCAATCTGCTGGAATGGGATTAGTCAACCAGTTGGCGAATTCAGCGTTCATTGGGGCAATAAATGCGATCCAACTCACAAACGCCAGCACTAATAAAATTGCCCCGATCGATGTCTAGTAAAAAGCCGCACCCCGATTCTCATTCTGAGAGGCTACGCCAACGCGAACGAGAAATGTCAATATAATTGCCGTTATAATTGCTGTAATTTCAAAAAATGCACCAACTGTGCCAAACAACTTATAAACATTTTCAACAACCGTCACTTTTACCCAAAATTGCTGGTCAAACTGCATTCTTTGTGGCAACTCTAGCAAATGCGTCATCGATAAACTGAGACTAAATGAAGCTAGCATCAGGGTGATGAATTGCCAAATTTTGATGAATGTCATTTTGTCATACCTCACATTTGTCAATGCAAATATCTACCATGAGCAGCAAAGTCAAACCATTTCATTGTGACAACGAAAACGTTTTCAATGCTGCCAACCATCCAATTAAAGTGAGAGCATCCCGCACGTAGTTCAGATATATCCACCGCGATACCATCGTCGAGACAGTGGCTGCGGGCATCTCGGTATTCATCAGTTTGATGGCGGTCGGAATAAAGAAGATCTCTGGGATGTATTGGGTCATTACGGTTTCATTTTAAAGTTTTATTCGCGGTGAATTATGTGTGAAAAAGCACTACTATTCAATGACAAAAGTGCAATTTATATCACCTCTGTCATTGAATGATTATGTTGCTTGCTTCATCGCACTCTCATCCATAAAAAAGATTTCCCACAGATGACCATCTAAATCTTGGAATCCATGTTGATACATAGCACCCATGTCCATTGGTTTTTTGTAGGTCGTTCCACCCGCCGCTATCGCCTTGGCAACCATTGCATCGACTTTGGCTCGGCTACAAGATAAAGACACAAGTACCTCTGTACTTTTAGATGCGTCACAAATTCCTTTTGGGGTGAAGGTCTGGAAATACTTCTCTACCAGCAACATGACGAAGATGTTTTTATCCACAATCATGCAAGTGGCATCTTCATTCGTAAACTGTGGATTGAAAGTGAAGTCGAGCTTAGTAAAGAACTCCACAGATTTATTGAGATCTTTTACTGGAAGATTTACAAAGATTTGGCGTGTCATAGTTTTTCCTTTTGAAGTTATATTGCTGGTTGAATTAATAAATGTTCATTAAATCTGTCGTGGATCGGTACGATCGCTAGTTGATAATTGGCGACTTCTTGCAAAACAATTTCATAGATGTCGAGTTTTGATTCTCGCAAGCGAGAGGCTACCGCCAACGGGGTCGATTACCAGTTGTTGTTGCGCCCATCTGACGATTCGCCAGAGGAGTTACTAATCGTCTCCGACAAAGCATCGATGCCTTTCTCTAAATTCAGAATAGTACTCAACACGATCGCATCAAACTTTGGTGTCAGGACATTGGTCGATCCAATGTCCTAGTTGCTGTTTAAATTGTCAGACTCTAGAACCGTAAACCAGCCCCAACAGTTATATTTGTGGTTCGATCCTGACCGTTACTTAACGGTACGCTTACGGCTCCTTTTAATCGGAGGCTATCAGTGAGATCCAGATCGACTCCACCAACCAAACCAAAGCTTGTGGCACTATTGCCATTGCCATTGCTATTGCCAGTATTGAAGTCTACCGAACCACCAACAAAAGGAGTAATTTGGAGGGTCTTAGCATTGTTGCTGAGAGTGATATCGTAGGTTAATGCCGTACCAAACTTAGTACCACTATTAGGAAAATAGACGAATGGACGCAGGGACAAATTATCACTGATTCCAAATTTAGAATCAACCCCAAACACGGTTTGTCCGCCACCAAATTCGACCGATGGCCCGATCGAACTTTTACTAAGTTGGGCGGTAGCTGGCTTACTCATGCCGAAAGTGGCAACTGAAGAACAAAGGAGAGCTAAGGCAATAACGATCTGTTTTTTCATGATGAGTTCTCTGTTTTTTTAATTGAATTGGTTTAGCGATTGTGGTTATATTCACCACGATTGCGGTTGTATTCACCACGGTTGTATCCACCATTGCGGTTGTATTCACCACGATTGCGGTTATATTCACCACGGTTGTATCCACCATTGCGGTTGTATTCACCACGGTTATATCTACCACGGTCGTATTCACCATTACGGCGTTCCCAACGTCGTTGCTGCATCCTCAAGTCACGGCGATACTGCCATTCTTCACGGCGAGTATAACCTCGTTCGCCGATGCGGAAAATAATTTGGGAGTGGAGATTTTTGGCTGGTTGTTGGAGCGATGATGGTTGAATATTTGCACTCATCGCTTCAGACTTGGGGGCAATAGAGATT
>NZ_JANPGM010000644.1:0-1924 GCF_031423935.1 Chamaesiphon sp. VAR_69_metabat_338 | reverse complement strand
TCGGTCGGATAATGTACGCCTAAATATAAACGACTCAAACCGATCGCCAAAATTAGCACACTTGCGATCGCATAAATATATCGTTTGGATCGCGGTAATTCTTTAGCCAAGATATAGGCAATAAAACCGTAGACAATCATCGAACCCACAGCATGACCGCTAGGAAAAGAAAATGTTAAATCTGTAATTAGTCTCGGCCATAATTCTGGGCGAGGTTTGGCAAAAAATAGCTTCATTTCTTGGTTGATAACTACACCACCCGCACAAGCGATCGCAAATCTAATACCATCTCGATAGTATCTTTTTAGCAGCAGCCACGCGATCGTCATCATAAAAATTGTGACTACAGTTGGCGGATCGCCCAGAGCTGTAAAAAATAGGAATAGGCGATCGAGTGTTGGAGTAGAAAATTGATGAAGCCATAATAAGAAAGCTCGATCGAAGCTAAATGCTTCTTTTTCCCACACTTCGGTACACAACCAAGCCACAACACCCAGAATTACTAAATAAGCAATCAGCCACGCACCCTGCTGGCGCAGGCGGTCGATTAAAGCATGGCGACTAAAGCGCGGGTGATGCATAGTTAATTTAGCTTGGATTGAGAGCGAAAGATCGATACGACGGAGCGATTAATCAGCTCGATCGATTTTGACATGGAGTAAACTAAAAACAGCCCCAATTGCCATTGCAGGGGGCTGTTCGATCGAGCTAAAAATGGCGATTGCCAATGACTAATTGACAGTTGATAGTAACTTCACCAATGGTTGCGTCAGCCAATTGAAACCAACTTTAAGTTGATGTTCGAGCGTTGGCAAACGGTACAGATAGACGAGCCGCCGCGTTAGGTATGCAAGTGGGCCATCTAGTTGAATTCCCAACCCAGATAACACCGCATTATCATCGCCTAAGACCATCATTTCGCCGAGATTGGTATAGCGGAAGGGCAAGAGCGGTCGATTGGTGAGTGACGACCAGATATTCCACGCGACAAAATCCGACTGTTGAAAGGCGACTTGGGCGGTAGTCGGGACAAAGCCGCCATCGGGATCGGAGATCGCGGCAGCATCGCCGAGGGCAAAGATATCGGGGTTATCTTTAGCTTGCAGCAGTTCGGTGATGATAATTTTGCCTCGGGAGTCGAGTGGCAAGCCAAAGCCATCGATCGCCGGACTGACTTGATTACCCACCGTCCACATCACTACTTCGACGGGAATTGTATCGGTCTGACCCTTATAAATTAGCCCGATTGAGTCAGCGGTAATCTCCCCCACGTTAGTTTCGAGGTCAACCCAAACGCCGCGCTGTTCTAGAGCCTTGAGGGCGGCATTGCGGTTGAATTCTGGGGCGTTGGGGAGAATAGTATCGCGCGATTGGATCAGGCGCACGCGTCCGCGATCCTTTAAGCGATCGGCAATCTTGCAAGCGACTTCTACACCACAATAACCAGCCCCGACGATCGCCACCCGAATCCGTTCGGCTGAGGCAGTTTCGAGCTGCCGTAACTTGGCATCGAGCCGGTAAGCATCGGGGAGCGATCGAAAGGGAATCGCGTGTTCGGTGACACCAGGAACGCTTTCAGACGGAGTTTCGCAACCCAGAGCCAGTACTAGTCGATCGAACGCCAGTTCCGTGCCATCTTCTAAGGCGATCGATTTGGCATCGCGATCGATCTGGCGCACAGATCCTTGGATGAAACGAATATCCGTCCCTTTCAACAGTTCGGCAAAGGGTGGTGCGATCTCCCAACTCTGCATTTCACCAGTGATTAGTTCGTACAACAACGGCGCGAATACAAAATTAGGCTGCCTGTCAATCAGGGTGATTTCTGGCTTTTGGCCTGGTTCCCAGACGAGTTGGTGCAATCTTAAGGCTGTATACAAGCCCCCAAATCCCCCACCGAGGATACAGATACGCGGTACTGAAG
>NZ_JANPGM010000643.1:0-1855 GCF_031423935.1 Chamaesiphon sp. VAR_69_metabat_338 | reverse complement strand
CGCTAGGCGGGAACCTCAGCGCGATTTGGGTCGCTAAACCCTCGGGAAACCCGTAGACGTTGGCGAAGCCTCTCCGTAGGAGATACGAAGCGAGGCGTGTCGCAGACGGAGCGCGCATCCGCTAAAACCTAAAGCCTAATTAACAGTAGCTTTAGCCGGAATCTTCGCCAATACTTCTTCCACACTTTCCCGACTAACTGGCTTAGGCAGATAATCATTAGCACCAGCCCGTTGAATGCCGTAGTTCATTTCCAGTGGAGTTTTTTTGCTGGAGCAGAAGAGGACATAGAGATCGGCAGTCTTGGGATTCATTCTCACTGCCCGCAAGAATTTGTAGCCATCTTGCTCTGGCATTACCACATCTAAAAATACAGCGTCGTAATCTCCATCCTCGATCGTTTGCATTGCCTCTTTGGTGCCATCGCAGCGATCGACTTTGTGTCCGACTGCTTCCAAGATTGACGTCAAAGCGTGGGCATCGACGGAGCTATCATCAATAATTAAAAAGTGCATATTTAGTTACCCGATTTATCTGTAGTTAAGTTGGCTGTTTAGTTCTGAGAATTAGCTGCCGATTCTGGAGTGCCGACTAACTCAATTAATAATTCCTCAAGTCGAGCTTGAAAATTACTCATATCCCCTGAATCCAAGGGCTTAGTCAAAAATTCGCACCCACTCCATTGTGCCCGCCAGCGATTGGAAAGCTTCTGTTCCCCAGTCAAAATTACCAGTGGAATCGTTGCCAATTGCGGTTGTTTGCGGATTTGTTTGACTAGCTCGAAGCCAGAAATACCCGGCATATTAATATCGATAAAAATTGCCGCTGGATCGACTTCGACGATAGTTGCTAGCGCGGTTTCCGACTCTTGGCAAGCGACGACTGGATAGCCCAACGCCCCTACCCAGTGCTGAAACTGGGACAAAATTATCGGCGAGTCATCAACAACCACAATCGGCGCGGGTGTATCTTTTTTGGGCGGCTGAAAACTAACCAATCCCACCCTGACGAATTTGGCAAACATTTCGGCAATTTCAAGTGTATCTTTGGCCATATCTTCAGCAATCGCAGTGAGTGTTTGCTGAGATTGGACGAGATTTTCAATTCGCTGCTGTTGTCCGGCTGGGAGATTGGCTTTGGTGAGTGCTGCTCGATTGAGGACGGGAATTAAATGAATCGAGGGCACTTGCTGTTGCAACTTTTCCCATTGCAACTGGCGTTGTTTGGCTTCATCAAGGACGATAATTGGGCTAAATCCCTCAATGGGTAATTGCAGATCCAAATCTGGAGCAGGAATGAATGTCGCTTTGCCACTACCCATGAGCACGTAGGTATCTAGATCGTTCAAAACTTTCATTTTCAAAGCTTTGATCAGTTGGGCATCGTTAATAATCCCAATCTGCTTCATCTTGGCTAATAATTGTACTGGCGTCCACGCTTCTTTTTCGGCAGTTACTTTAAGCTGCTCGAATCGCTCGCCTACCAATTCATTACGAGTGTGTAGCGTATAGCGATAGAGAATTTTCATCAAGCTCGGTACTGACAATAGGCGATTGCCAGAGTACAGAATTTGACCTTTGGCAATCGCCAAGTACCAATTGATAACTTGCTCTTTGTCTGCCAACCTGTCAAATTGATGCTCCCAATATCCAGTTCTGCCATTCTGCACATGCTTGAGCAGTTGTTCTGATAATTCTCTTGATTGGAAAGAGAACCGCTCGGTTGTGGCGATAAGTCGATTCATATTTCTAGTATTAACCTGTCCATATGCTTAGATTACCCAGCCAGGATCGAGATGTTGCCAATCTCGAAATTTTAATTTTCTTTTGTAGTTAGTCTCTGTAAAATTGCATCAAA
>NZ_JANPGM010000642.1:0-2864 GCF_031423935.1 Chamaesiphon sp. VAR_69_metabat_338 | reverse complement strand
ACGAAAATCTGCTACAACAAGTACTGAAAGAAGCCTTACAAACATAGGAGCTTCGGCTTCAGCCGAAGAGCAAATACCTTTCGGCTAAAGCCGAAGCATCCCTAGTCGAATTGGGCGTGGAGGTGCAGACAAAAGCCATGGTGACGAATATCGCCGACAACACTGTTACCATCCGTCAGGGCGAGCAGACGGAGACAGTCGCAGCACGGACGGTTCTCTGGGCGGCTGGCGTCAAGGCATCGGCTATGGGCAAGATTCTAGCAGAGCATACGGGCGTAGAACTCGATCGGGTGGGGCGAGTAATGGTGAACTCGGACTTGAGCGTCAAGGACTATCCGCAGATTTTTGTGATTGGCGATTTGGCCAACTTTACCAAGCCCGATGGCAAGCCGTTACCAGGCGTAGCACCTGTCGCTACCCAAGAAGGTAAATATGTCGCGGATTTAATCCTCAAGCGGCTCCAGGCTCAGACGATGCCAGCATTTGAATATTATGATGCGGGTAGTTTATCGGTAATCGGCAGACATTCGGCAGTAGCTGACTTTGGTAAAATTAAACTATCGGGCTTTTTAGCGTGGTTGATTTGGGTATTCGTCCATATTTATTATCTGATTGAATTTGACAGCAAATTGGTGGTATTTATTCAGTGGACGTGGAGTTATTTCACGCGCAAACGTGGGGCGCGATTGATTACCGGCGATGAATCGCTCGGTCAAATTGGCGTGGACGATGGCGGCGACTTTTTTATTGCGACACCGCTGAAGGTAAATGCAAAAGTGTAACTCAGTTAGAGCGGGTAGGATCGGAGATCGTTCATTGACTTGCTAGTTGTTAAATATTCGATCGATACGATCGACTATCAATTAATTTCAATAGTTTTCAGCAGTTCTAGTCGTTCGCGATAGATCTGTTGACGACGTAAGGCTCGATCGACAAAAATACTCAATTCGCTAGCCAACCACTGATTTTCGGTGGGATCTAAAAGTAATCCCACTGCATATCGTCGATCTGGTAAGTTAATCTCAGTTAGATCGATTTTTATAAACCGTTTTAACCATCTAAATACTACGAAAAAAATAGTGGGCTTGCCCATGAATTTAATTCTGATGCGCGCCCGATCGAATGGCAAAATAGACAGCTTTGCAGGAGTGCGATAGATTTCGATTCGATCGATATTTGCAGTCGCGTTATATACTAAGTTCCCAAATATCCAGCGTTTGATTTGCAAGCGATTGCCGGATATTTCTAACTGTCCGCGCGCAAAATTGCCGTAGATACTGTAGGATAGCATCCCGATCGATCCGGCAGCATACGTCAATCCAAACAGCGCGAATGTTATGAATCGGGAAGGATCGATTTTTAGAGATATTGTGAGGATCGCATAAATCGCGATCGCCAGGATAGAATTGAGTAAAATTGCGACCAAACATAATTGCTGACTGCTCGTCGTCCGCAATTTTACCGCTGGTAGATTAATCGTCAGTTCGGTTTCATCGGCAACTAAGCGAATCGGACTATGATTGGGTTTGCGCGGGCGATTATTGGCAACTGGTGGCGGCAGTTTTTGCAATCCTTGGAGAACAGCTAGTGCTTCCGCTGCCGTTGTAAATCGCTGTTCGACAGTCGGTTCGAGCATGCGATCGAGCCAATCGGCAAATTGACGAGGCAATTTGAGTGCAGATTTAAAGTTAATCTTGAGTTGTTTTTGCGGTAACTTACTCGGATCTTCCCGCGTTAATAAAAACAATAAAGTTGTCGCCAATCCATACAAATCCGTACTTAAAAATGCCTGTCCGCGAAACTGTTCTGGTGCCATATAACCGTAAGTACCGACGACGGTGCTGCCGCCAGTAACTGTTTGATGATAGGTATCTTGAACTGCTCCAAAATCTACGAGCGAGATTTTACCATCTGCACTTTTAATTAAATTCTGGGGCTTAATATCGCGGTGAATTACCGGCGGACTGAGATGGTGGAGATAAGCCAGAATCTCTAATATTTGGACGGCAATCTGTTCGACTTCCGCAACTTCTGGTTGCCAACCCCGATCGATTAATGCCGATAATGGCGTACCCGGTGCCAAAGACTGGACGATATGAAACTCGCGATCTCGATCGGTATCGATCTGAAAGTAGTCTAAATATTTAGGAATGCACGGATGATTTAATTGGGCTAAGATCTTGGCTTCTCGCTCAAATAATTCGATCGCTTTCCAATCCTGAGCGCGCCGCAAGGACATGACTTTAATTGCTACAGTTTCATCAGTTTCTAAGTCTTTAGCAGCATAAGTAGTCGCAATCCCGCCTTGTCCTAAGATATTAATAATTTGATAGCGATCGTTTAGAACTCGTTCGGTTTGTTGCATCTTAGTCAGGTAGCTTGAAGCGTGAATTTAATTTACTTGAACTGAATAGGCTTAAGATCGATGTCTGTAATACCAAATAAAAGTAATAATTCAGATGGTGAACTATTGCTATCATCGTTATTTACTGAGATCGAGCTAATATTCTTAGATCTCTTTAACTTATAAATTGAGTCTATTTTATCTCCTGAATAGAAACCCTTTCCATCATTCTTATTTAGGTTGCATTGCAGATCTGGTTTTGCTCCAGCACGAACTAAACGATCGATTGCTTTTCTAGAAATAGAATTATTGTTAGCTAGATCGGCATTATTGAGGTAACTCGATAGTCTGCGAGTATATGGCATCAGATCTCGTGCGATCGCTGTGTGTAACGGCGTACAGCCTAAACTATCTTGAATATTAGGATCGATACCTCGATCGAGTAGAAGTTTTACTATTTCACCATCCTGATGAATACTAGCTAGGTGTAAGAGCGACAACTTATTTTGGTCGGGATAAG
>NZ_JANPGM010000641.1:0-4233 GCF_031423935.1 Chamaesiphon sp. VAR_69_metabat_338 | reverse complement strand
AGCGACGGCGGGATCGATTGGGATGGTTTAGGTCAGGCGGTTAAAAACAACACCCGTATGGTCTTAATTCAGCGTTCCTGCGGCTATGCTTGGAGATCGTCTCTAGCGATCGCGGACATCGAACGGATCGTGCAGATCGTCAAGCGTCAAAACCCCGAGACGATTTGCTTTGTGGACAATTGCTATGGTGAATTTGTCGAAGATCGCGAACCGCCTGCCGTGGGTGCCGATCTGATTGCTGGCTCGTTAATTAAAAATCCTGGCGGGACGATCGCCACAGGCGGCGGCTATGTCGCAGGACGAGCGGATTTGGTCGAAGCAGCAGCATGTCGGCTCACGGCTCCGGGCATCGGCTCCTCTGGCGGCGCAACTTTCGACCAAAATCGCTTGTTATTTCAAGGTTTATTTCTCGCGCCCCAAATGGTCGGCGAAGCGATGAAGGGCAATCACTTGACCGCCTACGTCTTCGATAAGTTGGGCTATCCCGTCAATCCGTTACCTTTGGCACCGCGTCGCGATGTGATTCAAGCGATTAAATTCGGTTCGCGCGCCAAGCTGATTGCCTTTTGTCGATCGATCCAGCAAAATTCCCCGATCGATGCCTATGTCGATCCCGTACCTGGCAATCTCCACGGCTATGAGAGCGAGTTAATTATGGCCGGTGGGACATTTATCGATGGCAGTACGTCGGAATTTTCGGCTGATGGCCCCCTGCGCGAACCCTACACCGCTTTTTGTCAGGGTGGCACCCACTGGACGCATATCTCGATCGCCCTGGAAGCAGCAGTAGCAGCAATTGAAGCGATCGATAACTAAAAAATTTAGGGGTGAGGAATTAGCTTAATTCCTCACCCCTAAAGCCTAAAGCCTAAAGCCTAAAACCTCAAGCCTACATCGTTGGCGGTAAATCCGAAGTACAATGACCGCACTTGCTGGCGGCGATCGGAATTGTCGATAGGCAGTACGAACACTCTTTCGTGTCTGCTGCGTCCATCTTTTCCTCTTTCCGTTTGAATTTGGCCATCGCTCTAACCATCATGAAGATGACGAGTGCAACGACGAGAAAGGTGATGATATTGGACAGAAACAAGCCTAACTTGGCTGCACCAACTACCCACCCTTCTAAGTCCTTAGCCCCGCTGGCTTTGATTACTGGTTCGAGAATTGCTGGCGTAATTACATCCTTGATTAAGGACTCGACTACTTTGCCAAAAGCTCCACCCATGACTACGGCGATCGCCAAGTCAAAAATATTACCTTTGATCACAAAGTCTTGAAAGTCTTTAATAAATCCGGTTGCTGCCGTTCTAGAAGATCTCATTGTCATAAGTTTTAGCTGTTCCTATCTCGATCTTAAATAAATAGTGGTTTGGAAGATTATTATATCTTAGTTGGTCGAAAACTCGATCTTTTTTAAGCAATCGATTTGACTGACATTATTAACTGTTGTAAATGTTGCAAATAGTATTCGATCGCTACCTAGACTGATATATACCAGACCGATTTAGGTAGCAATTTCTAGCACGATCGACGCTGAATAAATATGATGAAACAGCTCGTTAGCTCGATTGAAATCAGCCAAATTTTCTCGCCAAGCATGTAAATAATTGTCAATGACTGGCACTAAAATAGTGCGGCTCGCTTGAAGCTGATGGCAATACAGATTGACAAGATCGAAATCGCCCCTACCGTCACAGATAAGATCCATAGCCAGTTCGAGAGTTTTTTAATGGTGGCAACACCCTGACGATGACGAGCTTGGAGATCGTCACAGATCGCTAGCAGTTCGCGATCGCGGACATTCAATGCGCTGTCCAATTGTCGCTCGATTTGGGTGGGAATAGACCTGTCGATCTGTGCCACTTCAGCCCGTAGCTGAGATATCATCGCGCGATCGTCATCGATCTGGTTGGCGATTTGGGTTAAGTGCGAGCGCAGCAGATCGGCTTTTTCGATCGTTTCGACAGTTAAAGCATAGAACTGCTCCTTTTCTGATTGGATCGATTGGGAAAGTTCGCCAAAACCTCGCTCGATCTGAGAAATTTTGGATTCCAGCGTTTGGGATTTTTGGACAACCCGATCGTGCATTACTGTTAAGCGATCTTCCAAACTATCGATCTCGGTGAGTTTTGCGCTCATCTCCATCGTTTGCAACCGATCGGCACCGATCGTTTGCGCTAAACTCTCAACTGACTCTTGATACTGGCGTAATTTAGCCGCCGAACGATCGCGATCGTCAGCAACTTCGCGCTGGAGCGATTGTAGCTCGGCATCAAAAGCTGCGCGTTCGGCAGCAACACGTTCGCCAAGGGTTGCTGTCACCGTATTGCTGGCAGTAAGTAAGTTCTGACGGGCGGTTTCGAGTCGAACGCTCAGTTCTCGAATCTGCTCGTAGCCGCCAACCCGATCTAGTGTAGCCACGATCTCCAGGCGAATGCGATCGAATGCGTCGAGCAGTTCGCGGACGATTTCCACCTGACTTTTGCTATATAGTGCTAACTGTTGAGTGTGAAACTTGATTTGCTTGACTTCTTGAGTATGGGCATCGACGCGATCGATTTGAGCTTGATTGCGCCGATTTAATAGTTGCAGTATGGTTTGAGCCGCCGTAAGTTGCGATCGCGCATCGTTTAGCTCTTGGAGCAACTGTTGACTGTGGGTGACAGGTTCGACTGTCGAGATCCGGGATGGAATCCGATCGATAGAATTAACAGTAACGGCAGATCCTGACTGCGGGGGCTGTGGCGTGGCTATTTGTAAAGATCCGAGTAACAAATCGAGTTCGACATTTACGTCTGCATGTGAGCGATCGAGCGGCAAGGGATCTCGATCGAGATTAGCTAATTCCGATAAGGTAGCATCTGTACCGAGCGATTGGTTGGCTGTTTCGGGGATGGCGGAAATTGAGGCTAGGGCGTCCCGCAGCCATTGACGTTCTGGATCGGGATAGCGGACTGGTGTTGATGAAGGCGCGACTTGTGGAAGATTTGCTGACACTTCAGCTGTGACGGATAGATCTCCAGTTGGCACGGCAGCATCGCTATCGAGGGAGGATGATGCTTGTCGAGCGATTTCGGCATCTGTATCCCTCCGATTGTCAAATAAATTATTGTCGCCTAGATCGTTAACTGCGTTACTCAAGCAACATACCTCCTAAAATTGGTTAGCAATATTATGTGCCATCTAATTTGGTATGCCACAAATCAGTTAAGTCGCTCAACATTATATCTGTTGGCTCGATCGTTCTAAATGGACTTTATGCTGAAAATAAGCGCATTAATTTACATCTAGCTACTTGTGGCGATCGCGTGCCTGAGGTGTGTTGTTAACCAGAATACTCGTCGATCGATCGATTTGATGCCTCGAACTATCCCCATGCTCCTGGCTTTGAACCAACTCTTGGCCGATTGCCTTGGCACGCGGCGATCTCGATCTCGACTCCGCGCCCGTCCCGCAAACCCTTATAATAAAGGGCAATAATCAACATTATTTAATATAGGTAACGATCGTGACTGCTACTATCCAATCGCCCGCTACAGCGCGTCGGGTTGTATTTCCATTCACTGCTATCGTGGGGCAGGAGGAAATGAAATTAGCTCTGTTATTGAATGTCATCGACCCCTTTATTGGTGGTGTGATGATCATGGGCGATCGCGGTACGGGCAAATCAACTACGATTCGAGCACTAGCCGATCTGTTACCGGAGATTGATGTCGTTGCTGGCGATCCTTTCAACAGCCATCCCAGCGACCCCGATCTGATGAGCGAGGAGCTGCGTCAAGAATTTTTAACCACACATGCCACGTTTCCCGTCGCTACTAAGAAAGTACCGATGGTCGATTTACCGCTTGGAGCTACTGAAGATCGCGTCTGCGGCACGATCGATATTGAGAAGGCATTAGCCGAGGGTGTCAAAGCCTTTGAACCCGGACTGCTCGCCAAAGCCAATCGCGGTATCCTCTATGTCGATGAGGTCAATCTCCTTGACGATCACCTTGTCGATGTCTTGCTCGATTCAGCAGCTTCGGGCTGGAATACCGTCGAACGCGAAGGGATCTCGATCCGGCACCCCGCCCGCTTTGTCTTGGTTGGTTCTGGCAACCCTGAAGAAGGTGAGCTACGCCCCCAGTTACTCGACAGATTTGGGATGCACGCCGAAATCCGTACTGTCAAAGAGCCAGCACTCCGCGTCCAAATTGTCGAACAACGCTCGGATTTCGATCTCAATCCCCA
>NZ_JANPGM010000640.1:0-4499 GCF_031423935.1 Chamaesiphon sp. VAR_69_metabat_338 | reverse complement strand
TCCAAGTTAAGCGGCTCGCGCTCCGTCTTCTCTTCGAGACGCTACGCGAACGACACGCCTCGCTTCGCTCGTCTACGGCTTTGTCTTGTCGCAATTGTATGGGCGGGACACCCGCCCACATTGCGCCGCTGCCGAGGGTTTGCGGATGCGCTCGTCACGGAGGTTTCCTCCAGGTTTAGCGCACCAAGCAGCGGCGCATCGAACGGGAGGTTCCCTCCCGTTTGTATGCGACAAGACAGCGAGACAAGACAGCGCGTCAAGACAAGACAACACACCCTACGATAGGCTTACAAATCAAGATGATTAGCGAGAATTCTTGACAGCGGTTAGAAACAAGAATACTGTCAGCGGAATGGTAGCGGCGAGGATACTGCCAGTGACTGCCGTGCCGAGTTCTGGTGCCCCAGAAGTGAGTTCAAATACCGAGCCAACTGCGGCGATCGCCGAAATTGAGGCACCAAGCAAACAAATACCAGTCAGAGGGGTGTACATGAAACGTGACTAAGCTCCGGGAGTGATGTGTTGAACGTGTTGGAGGGAGAAACCTTTTTTCTTGAGTTCTTCAGTCAATGCGAGGTCGTTCTCGACACGATCGACAAACAAGACCCCATTGAGATGATCTAATTCGTGTTGGATCGCGCGCGCGAGTAAGCCATCGGCTTTGAGGGTACGCGGGCGACCGGATTCGTCGCGATATGCCAGTTCGATCGTCTCTGGCCGTTCGACGTCCAAATATACGCCAGGGATGCTCAAGCACCCTTCTTGGTCTTTACAGAGGACTTTACCAGACTTTTTAATCGCGGGGTTAATCAGGATTAAGGGTGGAGCTTCGGGTTTGTCTAGCTCGCAATCGATGACAATTAATTGTTTATTGATACCGACTTGGGGTGCGGCTAAACCGATCCCATCGGCACTATACATGGTCTGGAGCATGGCCACGATCGTCCGGCGGATTTCTTCATCCACACTGGCAATCCGTTTGGCTGGCTGGCGCAATACGCGATCGCCTAGATAGTGAATATCCAGTGGCGGTTTGGCTAATTTTTTCTTTTCAACAAGGATAGATGTCGGCATGGACGGGGAAGTACGAGCGAGGATGGCTGTAGGTCGATCTTTTAGCTAGTTACCATTTTAACAGGATTTAGATGTTTGAGTAACCGTTCCCAAGCAGATCGACCACGACAACCTAATCGTATGTTTGCTCGTCTACTTTAGTAACATCAAAAATTGGTGGAGCATCAGCTCTAGTTCTAAATCTCCGCGCAAACTTTTTGTTATTAGTCCCGATCGTCAACGAACGATCTAGGAGTTGATAGTTGACCGGAGATGCATCGACTCTTGCGCCGACAAGATTGCGAGTATGTGGTTGAATTCTGAATAAAGTTTGGATTGGAATGCCCAAGTTAAAGCCGGTTTTCTCTTCACTCCCCAATCCAGTGCTTGCTTCTTCTCCTGGTACTTGATTATTGCGATCGCCTTGACCGTGAATCGCTACAATCCTACCCGCCGCATCGAATACCGGCCCGCCACTCATTCCCGCTCTAGTAATATTTGTGTAGGAAATATCGTAACCATTATTCATCTCTTTCGGATTGAGATCGCTTTCATCTAATCTGGAAGAAATCATGCCACCAGTAAACTGAAAAGCGATCCGATTAATGGCCTGACCTGGCTTGGGAAAACCAGCGACATAAACAGGGCTACCTTCATCCGCATATTCCGAATTGCCCAGCGTCCCGATCGCAAAAATATGGTTACTTTCAAAGGAAATTTCGGCGAGATCGACATTGGGAATTCTTTTGATATTTTTGATATTGACATCGATTACCGTCCTTTTCCTCACGCCTAAGCTATTGACTGGAATCGGCGTAATAATCTTGTATTTGGTATCGGTAGATCTCACCACATGTGCTGCGGTCAAGATCGTATAAATATTCTTATTCCCTCGTTCGACACGACCGATAATTACGCCAGAGCCAAAAGTTCCCTCTGCTGATTCGATCCTGACGACGGTTTTTTTGGCGATCGAGCCAACTTCTCTGGCTAAAATTGCCCTAGTCTCACGACGGGCGGCAGTTACTTCCACCGGAGCGATCGCGATCGTCGTAATTGTCAAACAAATGGGGATGAGATAACGGTTAAAGAACATATTTTATAAATAGGTAATGGAGGTTGGGTATTGACGATCGCGATCTGAGCAACAAGTCGGAATTTACTGATACATTTGCGGCTGAATGTTTTCCAGAATACCAGCACTAAGCAAAATTGCTGGATCTGCGCGGTTATTTTACCCCCTCTGCACAGATCGTCCTCCAGTCGCGCTTGCAGATATAGCCTTGCCAGCCGCCTGTTCCGCCAGCTTTACCGATCTAATTTCTGACCTAATTGCGATAAGTTTAAAACGTGACCGCCAGTTACCAAGTAAACCGTACTGGAGATCGATCCGATCTGCCGCGTCAACATTCCCAGTCGATCGCGAAATAGTCGCCCGCTGGGATAAGCTGGCACGACACCCCAGCCAGTTTCTTCAGCAACCATAATTATCGTGCCCCGGCTGGTCGGTAAAACAGCCAATAATGCTTGAGCTATCTTTTCCCACTCCACATCAGATCGATCGAGCAAGTTGGCCACCCAAGTGCCCAGAGAATCGATTAATAAACACTGTGTTGGCTCTGCGCCCTCGATCTGCTGTGCTAAATCTTCAACCGTCGCCATCGTCTGCCAGGTAGCCGGACGCCGCTGTTGATGGCGATCGATCCGCGCTTGCCATTCAGGATCGGCAGGATCGACAGTGGCCGTGGCAATATAAGTCACCGCTCGATCGCTAGCGATCGCCAGCGATTCCGCCCATTCACTCTTGCCACAGCGAGCGGCTCCCGTCACCAAAATTAGTTGTTGTGCCATCTGTGTAGTCATCGATCGTGCTAATTAATTTATGCTATTATCCATTCAAACTATTGGTATTCAACTCTAGCTAGACATTGAGTTAGCACATCGCGATCGAATCAACTGTCAACCGATCTAATATGCCAATATCCACAAACCATTTTGGTGCCTCGACCGATCGATTACCCCCAGTCCAAATCCCCAAATTTAGCAATCTGCGTCCAGATGCCAATCCGATCTTGGCAGCTCACATGCTCCAAGAAATGTATAAGCTAGTGACAGATTGGCAGCAAGAGTTACAAGAGATCGAGTGTCAAAGTATCGAGATTAATACTAGGGGGCCAATTTTAGCCGCCTGGTTGGAATCGCGCACCTTTAAGCGTACCGCTACTGGATCCGCTATTCCTACTCCTTATCTGAATGTTGCGGTTGAGGCGACTGGCTTGAGTACCATCGATCCTGAGGCTGGTTATCGCTTGTGCGGACTAGATGAATACGGCGCGTTGTGGACGCGTCCGTGTTCGATGGCCGAGATCCTCAGCGTCAGTCAAGCCATTGCTAGATATCAACAGCTCAAGGATTTAAACGCTCGTCAGCAGCAAGTAGAAGCCCATATCCGCCAAATTCTTGAAGATTTGGTTCATCTACGCATGAAGTTGGAAGATTAGAGGTTTCTGGATGAGAGGTATGCAAAACTATTGATGGTGGCGGGGAGCGGGGAGCGGGGAATAAAGAATACCTCCGCTCAAGTCCGATCGCCTAACTTCGAGATATCAATCTTAGATAATTTCCAGCCGATCCCATCGCGGGTAAGGATGAGACTGACATCTTGGGTACGATCGACCTTATTAATGATATGCACGACAAACCGATCGAATGATTCATAGCCCATCGTAATTTGCGATTTGGCGACATCTTTATCGAGATTACTCAGGTCAATTTTCGTGCTAGGAAATTTATCGAGCAGCAATTGTTCGATCCCTTCAGGAGTGACTAATTTATCTACTAGCGAGTCGATCGTTCGCTCTACGCGATCGACATTCGCCGAAGATACTTGGACGGTTTTAGCTTCCTTAATCTGCTCGATCGCTTGCGCTTTGATAGTAGCTTTAAAATTATTTCGCAGTTCTGGAAAATTAATTTCTTGGGATAATGCACCCGGATTCCGATGCTCGGCAGCACTTTGGAGACTATTTACCGCCAAGTAGGGCGAATAATATGCCCCGGCACCAGAAAGCGTCATAATACCAGTACCAACAGCCGCACCGACGATCGCGGTTTTTTTGTCTATAGATTTTACGCGTTCTCGCAGTCTCTCCAGCAGCGGCTCGGACATAGTTGATAGTTGATAGTTGATAGTTGATAGTTGGGAGATCGTAGGGTGTGTTACCGCGATAGCGTAACGCACCGAAGAATAAATCTCACGAATCATTTAGGATTGCTATGGTCGATCGTCGATCGCGAACAACTGTTAATACGAGTCTCCTCGTCCCCCAGTCTTTAAGTGGTATATTCAGCATTAATCTTGACATAGTCATAGCTGAGATCGCAGCCCCAGGCGATACCCGACCCACTCCCATTACCCACACTCACCGAAATAAGCACCGTATCAG
>NZ_JANPGM010000639.1:0-2027 GCF_031423935.1 Chamaesiphon sp. VAR_69_metabat_338 | reverse complement strand
CCCACCCCAGCCCTCCCCTTTACAAGGGGAGGGAGGAAGATCCTAGCTTTGATGTTGCATTCGAGGCTATTTCGACATTTACAAATTGCACTGACGATCGAAAGCCCCCCTTTATAAGGGGGGTTGGGGGGGTAACACCATCTCAACCCGATCCAGTGCGCCTGGAAATCTTTAATAATCTGCTTAAATCGATCGCTGAAGAGATGGGGATAACCCTGCAAAATACCAGCTACTCGGTCAATATCAAAGAACGTCTAGATTTTAGTTGCGCGATCTTCGTTGGCGGAGCCTCTCTGAAGGAGACTCGATCTGGAGAATTGGTTGCTAATGCGCCCCATATTCCCGTACATCTGGGTTCGATGAGCGAGAGCGTCACGAGTCTGATTCAAGCCTGTGGCAAAACATTGCAACCTGGTGATGTTTATATCTCCAATAATCCCTACAACGGCGGTACTCATTTACCCGACATTACGGCAATTACGCCGATCTTTCTGCCTGCCGAGCCGACTCCAGTATTTTACGTCGCATCGCGCGGACATCATGCCGATATCGGGGGCATTACTCCAGGCTCCATGCCGCCACACAGTACCTCGATCGAGCAGGAGGGCATTTTAATCGATAATTTCCAACTCGTTGCTGGCGGTCGATTTCGGCTGGCTGAGGTGTTGTCTTTGCTCGCCGATGGCCCATATCCCGCACGCAATCCCCAGCAAAATATCGCCGATCTGCAAGCGCAAATTGCGGCGAACGAGCGGGGTGTCGAAGCTCTGTTGGCCACGATCGATAAATATGGCTTAGAGACTGTCGAAGCTTACATGCAACACGTGCGGGACAATGCGGAAGAATCCGTGCGACGGGCGATTTCAGTTCTCAATCCAGGGACTTTTACATATCCGATGGACGATGGTTGTCAGATTCAGGTCGAGATTTCGATCGATCGAATCGCGAGATCGGCAACAATTGATTTTACAGGCACTTCACCCCAACAACCGACCAATCTCAATGCCCCATTAGCCATCTGTAAAGCGGTGGTGTTATATGTCTTCCGCACCCTCGTTGATGATGATATTCCGCTCAATGCTGGCTGTCTCAAACCCCTGAACATCATCGTCCCCACTGGCTCGATGCTCAATCCCCAATATCCTGCTGCGGTAGTCGCTGGTAATGTCGAAACCTCCCAAGCGATCGCCAATGCCCTCTATGGTGCGCTGGGAGTAATGGCGGCGGCTCAAGGCACGATGAATAATTTTACCTTTGGTACCGATCGCTATCAATACTACGAAACGATTTGCGGTGGCTCTGGTGCTGGGGCAAGTTTCCACGGTACCGATGCGGTGCAAACCCACATGACAAATTCGCGACTGACAGATCCAGAAGTCCTAGAATTGCGATTCCCCGTACTATTAGAAAGTTTTAGCATTCGTGCGGGTAGCGGTGGATGTGGCAAATATTCCGGCGGGAATGGTGTCATCCGCCGCATCCGTTGTCGGGAAGCGATGACGATGGGGATTTTGTCAGGACATCGATCGATCGCGCCATTTGGTTTAGTGGGTGGCGAGTCAGGAGCAGTGGGGCGAAATAGTATCGAACGGGTGAATGGAATGATTGAATTGTTGGGAAGTAAAGCAGAAGTGCAGATGGGGGCGGGGGATATTTTCTCGATCGAGACTCCTGGTGGTGGTGGCTTTGGGGCTGACTAACGTAGTTTTCAGACTCAACCAATGGTAGGGGCAATTCATGAAGCGGCTCTCTCCGGTCGGGTCTCCCGACCATGGAAGAGAGACAAGACATTGCCCCTACCATTGGTTGAATTGCTTTTTTCAGCAGAATCGATCGGATAGAATCGATATAAACTCACAACAGATGAACAAAAGTTGGGTAAACTTTTTGATAGTAGTTTTGGCGATCGCTTGTATAACGATCGCTTGTCAATCCGTACGTATCCCGCAGACAGCTACAACATCAACCCCAATTACGATTAAACTTAGTGGCTGGACTGCAAGCCCTGTCGAGCAAACATTATTAAA
>NZ_JANPGM010000638.1:0-2490 GCF_031423935.1 Chamaesiphon sp. VAR_69_metabat_338 | reverse complement strand
TGCTTTATTAAATAGCCTCAACAGCTTTTGTGCGGCACTTGAATTGAAGTCCAAATATCAATAAATAGGAGTTTGGGCAAATTTGTAGAATCAGTAGAGTAGTAGGTCACTCTACTGATTCTACAAATTTGCTTGTTGGCATTGCCCACCCTATATTTCTAATCAATGATGAAGGTTACTATATGATTTTTTTGAAACCTCTATCCAGCCAGATTTTGCCAATCTTGCGGGCAATGAAGACCGTTACTTTAGCAAGTGGTAAATCTCAACCAGAAGCACTAGCTTTAATTGAAGCTTTTTATCAGTTATTTTTTACAGACATTCCCCTTGACTTTGATAACGTATCTACAATTTCACCAGCAGAGTTGGCTGAAGTTCCCATAGAACCAAGTCTACGCAAACATGTTCTCAATGGCATGGCAATGTTAGCTTTGGTCGAGGGAATTCCTCCAAAGTCCCAGATAGTAGTTTTAGAGGAGTTTGCCAAAGCCTTTGGAGAACGAAGCAATTTGATCGAACAAATCCGTAGTCTTAGCGTTAGTGGTGTTCATCAGATCATATTCAGTTTTGCTCGCTTTCGCAGTACATTTCTCAATAGTTCTATTTATGTTCAAGTCGAGCAATCAGGTGTATATAGAACAGCAAAATCCCTAGCAACAACTTGGGGATTAGTTGAGGATAAAGCCCTAGCTAATCGATATGCAGCATTAGCGACTTATCCAGAAGGAAGTCTAGGACTATCTTTACATCACTACTATTTACAAAACAAGTTTGCTTTGCCGGGACAAAAGCTTTCACTACCAGAAGGAATAGCAAGCCATGACGTATCGCATCTGCTCAGTGGCTATGGTGTTGATTATATCGGTGAGACGCTAGTTGCAGCATTCACCGCAGGCTATCGTTATGAGGAAAGTGCTTTTTTTAGTTCTTTGTTGATTGAACTCATGTCCCTTACCAATTTAATGCCAAGCTCCAGATCGCCAGCAGCTTGTGCTTCTATATTCTCGCAACCAGGGATGGCACAGAGGTTTTTACGGGCATTGGAGCGTGGTATGAAATGTAAAGTCGATCTTTTTAAAGATTTTAATCTTTGGATGGTTGCCCATGAATCAATTCCAGCCCTTTGCGATCGTTGGGGAATAGAACCAGAATAGGTTGTTGTTTACAAAAGTTTAACAACCATATTGCAGCAGAACGTATCAACATTCTTCGTTGAGTTGCAAAGGTAGTCTGCATCCGTTGAACATGAAAATAAAGGCAATAAAATTTATAAGTATCGATTCTCTTTCAGAGAGGATATGCCAACGACTTTACCAGATTTAGATACTGAATGTCATCTTCTAATCGATTCAAATCAATCCGTCTTTTCTTGCCATAAATAGCATCAGATCGATAACCCGACAGGCATAAGCCCACTCATTATCATACCAAGCCACCACTTTGAAAAAGTTGGCATTTAAACCAATCCCTGCTGTGGCATCAAAGATACTCGAACGAGGATCGGTGCGAAAATCCATCGACACAACTTTATCCTCGGTATAGCCCAAGATGCCATTCAATTCCCCCGCTGCTGCCGCTTTCATCGCCGTACAAATATCTGCATAGGTGGTGGGTTTTACAGTTTTAAAAGTCAGATCGATGACCGAGACATCCGCAGTACCCACCCGAAATGCCATCCCGCTCAACTTTCCCTTCAGGTCGGGTAATACGAGCGCGACTGCTTTTGCCGCACCAGTTGAGGCGGGAATGATATTCTGAACGGCTCCCCGTCCGCTCCGCCAGTCTTTTTTATCGGGGCCATCGACAGTAGACTGGGTGGCAGTCATGGCGTGAACGGTAGTCATTAAGCCTTCGGCGATCCCAAAGGTGTCGTGCAAGACTTTGGCAACTGGAGCTAGACAGTTAGTGGTGCAGCTGGCATTGGAGATAATTTCATCCGTTGTCGGATCGAATTCCTGATGATTGACTCCCATGACCACAGTCCGAATCTTGTCGGGGTCTTTGGTTGGGGCTGAGATGACTACTCGTTTTGCCCCAGCTTGAATGTGCTTGTGGGCACCCTCGTAGGTCGTGAAAAGTCCAGTGGATTCAACTATATAATCGGCTCCTAATTTACGCCAAGGGAGTTCGGCGGGATCTTTAATCGCCAGACACGATACAAAGCGATTGTCAATGGAGATGCCGTCAGGTTTGGCTGCAACAGTACCTGAATATGTACCGTGGGTAGAATCGTATTTGAATAGATAGGCAAGGTTATCGGCGGGAACGAGGTCATTCACACCAACTAATTCTAATTCGGGATGACTCATGGCAATCCGCGCCACTAGCCGTCCGATTCGCCCGAAGCCGTTAATACCGATTTTGAGTGTCATTTTAGTTAATTCCTAAATCTAAATTTCGTTTTCACAGGGCTGCGATCGATCTATTTGGGTGATATTTGCTAATGTCACTTCAGCGATCGCCCGCATCGCATCTTCAGTAAAAAATGCC
>NZ_JANPGM010000637.1:0-2713 GCF_031423935.1 Chamaesiphon sp. VAR_69_metabat_338 | reverse complement strand
CAAAAGAATTATTTAGATCGAGCATGAGAAATCGGGGGGTATTTAGTAGTTAATTAGTTCGATTAATTAACATCTGGACTGGCGATTGATGTGGCAGCTTCAAAAGACCTAGCTGCCAACAACCGCACATCGCAAAACAAGCATCAAACTGACCGAGCGTCTATAGCGTCGCTCGAAATTAAGCTGCATTCCACAGCTCGCGAACGCCATCTTCGGGCAACCAACTCTCAATTTCAGCAATTCGCTCTGCCGAAAGCTCGCGCTTCGTCGCCGTAAATACGGCTTTGACCGCATGTTTGCGCTGACCGTCTTCGTCTTCGGGACTGCGTTCCAAGCCGCCTTCATTAGCCGCCCGAAAGAAGAAGCGATCGGAATCGATCTTAAAAATGCCAGGGCCTTGCCACGGTGGCCGTACCCGACTCAAAAACGCCACAATCGGATTGCTATCTTGCCACAGATCCGTCACTTCCATTTGGAGTGCCTTCTCATCAGTCGGCATCGCTGCCTCATGTAGCTCCTCAGCAACTCGATCTGCCGCTTCGGTAGTCATCAAATCCCGCATAATCCGAAACACGACTTCCGTAAAATCTCTAGCATCGTAAGGGTCGGCAAAACCACCCTCGACCATCACATACTCCAGAAACGATCGATCTCGATCGGCAAACACCGCACGCGGATCTTCAATCTCCGTCGGATCGATTTCCGGCGTCCGCTGTCTGGTTTCATCAGCATTAACGGCTGGCTCATCCACCCCCGATCGAGGAGCTTCAATCTCCGCCGCCGCCTTCGTCGTAGTTTTATCTACCATAGTTATTTCCGATCCGCATTCGATCGAGCTTGCTTTCTTTTCTAATAAGAGTTTACGCAAGCCCCAGCAGTGGCACATCCTTCAATAGGTAGAGACTGACTTTAAGAAAAGCACAGATATTCTGGCTCGTTGTGAATCTGTAGGGGTGGGTTTATGCTAGCAACTATCGCTAAACTTCATAAACTGCAAACGAACCCACCCTCCCCCGCCAATAAATATCGATCGTTCGGGGGTAGAGTGGGTAATTCAGGAATGATGACATCCGATTTATTGTTGGTGGGGAGGGCGGGTTTGTACGATGGTTGTCGTTACTGGCAACATTAATCGCATAAACCCGCCCCTACAGATCTGGCGGGTCGATCGAGATTTCGATGGACTACCCTCAATCTACTGCGCCGCAGCGCGCTCCATCTGCATCATCTTCATCTCCGCAGCTTCCGCCTCAACCGAAGCCGTCCCCGGCACCGGACGCGTCCAGAACCGATGCTCCTTAATCGCATTCACAAACTCAGTCGCAAAACCAGCCAGATCCGCCACATCGCGACTGGCAACCACACCCAACTGAGTGCTGATTTTACCATTCACCTGCGAGGCATCGATCCCCTTTAGATCCGCCTGCATCAGCAAGTCCACACCCTCGCCAGAACCCGCGATCGGTTTGAAATGCTTGAACGCCTCATGAATAAAGGTCAACGGCTCGCCGTGCGCCTTGAGAGCCTCAACACTCTTAGCTCCGCCCGGTACATACACCGCATCGTACAGCACCGAAGCCGCAGTCAAGAAAGTCTTATCGACTTCAATTTGACCACCGTCAGCAGTCGCGATCGTGCCGCCCGTTTTAGAGACGATCTCCGTCGAGATTTTCATCGCACTCAGCGCGTGCTTGAGCGTCGCCAACTGCGCGCCATCGACGCCATCGGCAGCTAAGATTGCCACCTTACGACCCTTAGCAGTCTTAGTCGTATGCTCTTGGCTCAGAGCCGCTGATTTTTGACCGTGATTTTCGCTGACGGGTGCCGTTGGTGCGGGCATGCCCAACCCGATGGCAACGCGCTTAGCTAACTCGTGGTCTACTTGGTTAAAGCGATCGAGCATCCGTTGTTTAACCTCCATCTGGGGCACTTTACCCAATTCAAAGTGAGCGGCTTCGACTAAACGGTCTTTTTCACCTTTAGAAAGGCTATTCCAGAACAGGGTCGCTTGAGCGAAGTGCTCGCCAAAACTCGGGCTACGTTCGCGCACCTTATGGCCTTCTACCCGCTCTGGGTAGGTCACAGCACCGCCTTCCTCGGGTTTAACTGGCGCGGGGAGATTATCACCGAGCGAGTTGGGTGAGTAGTTGACGCGGCTGGTTTTGATATCCATCTGCATCCGTCCGTCTTGGTTGTTATTGCTAAACGGGCAAACGGGACGGTTGATCGGCAAGTGAACGAAATTGGGGCTGCCCAGACGATGTAATTGAGTATCGTGGTAGGACATCAGCCGTCCTTGCAGGAGCGGGTCGTCGCTAAAGTCAATCCCTGGCACCACATTCGAGGGCTGATAAGCAACTTGCTCGGTTTCGGCAAAGAAGTTATCGGGGTTGCGATCGAGTACCATTTTACCGATCGGTTGGACTGGTACCAATTCTTCGGGAATCAGTTTAGTAGAATCCAAAATATCGAAGTCAAACTTGTGCTCGTCGGCTTCGGGGATAATTTGCACCCCTAGCTCGTACTCTGGATAGTTGCCTTTGTCGATCGATTCCCACAACGTCCGGCGGTGGAAGTCGGGATCTTTACCGGCAATCTTTTGAGCTTCATCGAAGACATTGGAATGGACACCCGCCATCGGCTTCCAGTGATATTTGATAAAATGGGATGTGCCTTCAGCATTCACCCACCGGAAGGTATGGATGCCAAAACC
>NZ_JANPGM010000636.1:0-1726 GCF_031423935.1 Chamaesiphon sp. VAR_69_metabat_338 | reverse complement strand
GTAGGACTTGCCGCCATGGCAGTACTAGTCGATGCTGGCGTGCTGGCAGAACTATCAGCTTGTGTTTTGGGTCGATCGCAAGCACCTAACATCAAGGTGCCCAAGAGTAAACTAACTACGAGTAAGCGTTGAAATGGTTTTTGCATCTGTCGATTCGGGGAATTAAATGTTTAGTCAACTTAGTGTAAGTCGATCGCGGCCTACTTGACTAGGACTCGATCGATTTGTTCGAGTTCCATCTTGCTTTTTTTGTGGCAGCGGGGAGCGGGGGGACTGGGATACTGGGATACTTGGGGGACTGGGAAACGCTTGGGTTCTATTCCCTAAAACCTAAAGCCTAAAGCCTAAAGCCTAACCCCTAACCCCTAACCGTTGCCTTAACAAATTCAAAGCCTGAGAAGCAGACATCTGGCGAATCAACTCTCGCTCCCTTTGACTACCTAATTGATATTTAACGCCTTCAACACTCCCATCGGGACTGGCAATGCCAATATACACCAACCCGACAGGTTTTGTTTCCGTGCCTCCACCAGGGCCAGCAACGCCTGTAATACTTACCCCCCAATCTGTCCCCAATTTAGCCTTGACTCCTGCCGCCATCTGCCGTGCGACGATCTCGCTTACCGCGCCTTGTGCCGCTAAATCGTCAGCATTCACGCCCAAAAGTTCGACTTTGACCCGATTGGCATAAGAAATCACGCCACCCAGAAAGTAGTCAGAACTGCCAGGTATATCTGTTAACATCTGCCCTAATCCTCCGCCCGTGCAGGATTCAGCCACAGATAAGGTTTGCCCTGTTGTCTTTAATAGCTGACCGACAACACTAGCTAAAGTATCCTCATCGGTACCATAATAATATGCACCCGCAATCTGCTCGATCTCTTTGGCGATCGGTTCGATTAGCTCATTTGCGGCTAGTTCATTTGCTGCCCGCGCCGAAATCCGCAATCGTACCTCACCTTTGCCTGCATATGGTGCGACAGTCGGATTGGGTGAATTAAATAGATGATTTACCTTCTCCGCCAACGCAGCTTCAGGGATGCCAAAAAAGCGCAGGCTGCGACTATAGATCGGATTTTGACCGTAACCTTGAGTTTTTAAAAACGGAACGGCTGTATCCCGCCACATCCGGTGCATTTCCTTCGGTACGCCTGGAAATGTAAAGATCGTTAGCCCCTCCCGTGGTTGCCAAATCATCCCTGGGGCCGTCCCGCCTGGATTGGGCAAGACATCAGCACCAGCAGGTTGGAGTGCCTGTTTGCGGTTACTCGGTGTCATCGTCCGCCCACTTTGAGCAAATTTCTGTTGAATATCTGCAATAACTTCGGGATGCTCGACTAGGGGTGTATTAAAATAACTCGCGATCGCTTCGGTGGTCAAATCGTCTGGTGTCGGCCCCAAACCACCCGTGAAAATTAAGATACTCGATCGATTAGCAGCAATCTCGATCGCTTGATGGACTCGATCGATATTATCACCCACCACCGTCTGATAAAAGTGCGGTACGCCCAAGGCGGCTAATTCCTGCGCTAAGTACTGAGCATTACTATTGAGAATATCACCGAGTAATAATTCGGTACCGACACAGATTACTTCAGCAGCCATAATATTTGGGAGTTCTAAATTGGGCGATTACTACCTAATATAAGTTAAACATCCTTTGACTATCCCGATCGATTTCGGATCTTCTGTGCATTAAAAATCCCCTCCTCTGCGCAGGCAGACG
>NZ_JANPGM010000635.1:0-3796 GCF_031423935.1 Chamaesiphon sp. VAR_69_metabat_338 | reverse complement strand
TTTTTTCATTTTGATCGTCTTTAATTTCAAAATTTTTCTGTCTTTTATTTCCTCCAATCCAGCGACCACAAATTTCAAATTCAATGGGTTTTTCTGAAACTTCATCTGATACTATCGCCAAGGCTTTAGCAACTGCTTGGTAAGTGAATTCAAGAGAGTCTCCTGATGTTTTATCTGAAGATCCCCACTCCAAAGTGTTGTCTGTTTTCATTTTGTATAATGCAACCAAGAAATTTCTATAGCTTGATGTCGATCTCTTTCCTAATTTAACTAATGTTTGTTTTAGGAAATTTTTGTCGTCTTTACTAACTTTTAATAGATAGAATAATTCCTCAAAAGCTTGTCTCACGACAGTTTTCTGTAGAATATCTAATTGTCCTGTACTTGAAGGTGTTGGCGCAATTCTCAAACCAAAAGATCCCTCGAAAGTCCCAACTACAGAAACTCGTGACTTCTCTAGTATACTATTTGGAATCCTCCCCGCAATATTTGGAACTCCCATCTGAGAACAAGTTATTCCAACAATTAAATTCTGAAAGGATATTAGTAATTCTCCAAGCTGTGCTGCCAAAACTTCTCTTTGAGTACTATCCTTGAATTTTAGCTTGAAATTCAAAATATCTCTATCTATTTCTTCTGCAAGTTCCTTGGCGGATTTAATAGAGTTCAACACATCACTCTGCGAACGATTCTCTACAATCGATATAACTTTAATGAGATCGTAAATCCTAGAAGCGAAATCAGGAATAGTAGAATCTAAAGGCAATAATATATAAGCTTCCTTTTTATCTTGAATTGAATGCTTTAATATTAAATATTCTTCAGTTGATTTAGATTCAATTTCGAGCCACTTATTGCTTCTTAAATACTGTAGAGTTTTATGCGGATCTATCAATTGAAGATCTTCGAGATCTAGATTTGGTGTTTTCATAGATTTTCTCCTTCTGCTATTTTCCTCATTATTTCTATAAGAACTTCAGGAGAGAGTCTATAGCTCAATGGAATCTTGATTGTTATACTACTTTTGTTTTCTGTAGGTTCATGGCCTTTTAACGAAATCCAGTAAGCACTAGCTCTAAGTTCAGTTAAATAAGGGTTCGCAGTATTCTTAACCCACTCATCTACATCTTTGTGAACTAAGACAACAATTAAAGCTTGGGGAACTAAAGATCTTTTGTTAATTAATCTATTGTAATTTTTTACGTTTAAGTTAAAATTAATATGATTCTCATCAATGCAATCGCTTGAGGTGCATTTTACTTGAGCATCCAGCTTGGGGGATAAACAGGCTGATATTTCTCCAGGAACTTCAATAGTTAAGTCGATTCCAGCATTATCCATTCCTCTGGGCTTAACTTGACATACATAGCCTGCTGTCGCAGTTATAGCATTGATATAAGAATAGCTAAATTCTTCCTTTCGATTGTTTAAAGTTAATCCTCCAGTTGAAATATTTGTCATGATCCTCACACAAAATAATCAATTCTTATATCGCAGAACTGTACACCTTACTGTTCAACGTACCCAGAGTATGTGTAAAAGTAACATAGCAAGTTCCGTTTTGAGTAAATCTGCTGACTTTATTGAACCTTATAGTGCTCTATGATAGCTTTGTCTGATGGTTAGCATCCACAACGCAAACCCAATCAAAGTAATAATCTGACTTAATTATAAGGTTCAAATGCACTAAATCGACGGATCGATGTCCAGTAAGAACAAACCAAGCCTGAGTGACAGGAACTTTATACAGAAGATGTTCTTCTGAGCCTAGACCATGAACGATCGAGACATCATCACCCTCGAACCTGGTAAACGTAGTGGAAAACCCTGTATTCGAGGAATGCGAATCACAGTCTACGATCTCTTGTCATACCTTGCCTCCGGCATGACTCAATCCGAAATCCTCGAAGATTTCCCCTACCTCAGCGTTGCCGATATTCTGGCTTGCCTTAATTATGCTGCTGACAGGGAGCAGCAAACGCTCACGATCGATTTCGAGGATTAGCTACAATAACTGTAACGACAACCATGAGGATCGATAATGCAAGCTATTTTTTGGACGATGGAAGAAGTTGCTGGTAGAGCAAAGCAGTTTTACGAAAATGGTATTCGGCAAGAAGTCGAACATGGAGAAAATATCGGTCAGATGATTGTCATCGATGCGGAGACAGGTGAATATGGGATCGATCCAAGCGGGGTAGAGACAGCTCTGAAGTTAAAAGAGAAAAATCCCATAGCTCGATTATTTACGATCCGAATTGGCTATGATGTTGCGGTGGTTTTTGGCGGTGAAATGGAGCGGGTTGCCAAGTGATTCAAGGTAGCGCAGTGCCAGTTTTAGCTACTGGATTAAAGCCACTTTTAGGTACGAGTTTATTGCAAGGATTTCGATTAGAAATTGATTTTGATGCAAATGGATTAGTTTCGATCTATAAAATTTAGCTGCGATCTTGGCAGTTACCATCATCCTAACAGGGAGACAATAATTCGGGCAATGCGATCGAATCATGAGGTTGAATCTGTGGCGGTGGTGTGCCCTGTATCGATATCGAAATGCAGTACATCTTCGCGAACTCCTAGCTTGGTATACAAAGCAATAGCCGGTTCGTCGTCGAGATCCGCCTGTACGAAAATCACATACGCTCCTCGGATTTTGGCGATCTTTTTTAGCTCCTGAATCAATGCTGTCGCGATGCCCTGGCGACGATGGGTAGCGGCTACAGCCAGATCGTAAATGTAGATTTCGCTGCGCTCTTGCTCGAATTTGACTAGCTCGTAGGCTGCGATGCCACCGACGACTTTGCTCTCTTGCAGCGCAACCAAGGCGATGAAGTAGTCGCTCTCAAGTAGCCGTTTGAGATAAGCCTCACTAGGTTGATTCCCGCTATAGGTGTCTACCTCACCGAAGGCTTCGCCGAAAGTCGCCAACATGGATTGCATCAAGGCTATGTCGTTGGATGCGATTTGGTGGATGCTAAAGTGTGGTTGGGGAACTGTCATCAGCTTGAGCTTCTTGTTTTAACTTGCTGTTTCTAGTTTAGATTGAAGAGTCCGTTGGCATAGCCTACCGTAGGTAATCGTCAGCTTCTAGTTAGCGGTGCTTCATCGAGGCTGAGAAGAGTTGAATGCAGTGGCAGATGTTCTCGACACCTGACAAAAGTTGCAAAAATTGTCTTGGCGATCTACAATCTGCGAGTTCGTGAAAACTTCACTTGCGAATATCAAATAGCTAGAATGCTCTCGAAAGTGCGAATCTATATCCTCCTACCCCACTAGTTTCCATCGTGCTCGATAGCCTACCATTAACGCCCGATCGACTGACAGATATTCGACTGATTGCTACAGATATCGATGGCACCCTGACGCGGGAGGGGAAATTTACCACCGAGTTGTTAAAAGCGATCGATCTAGTGAATGTTAAAGGAATCGAATTATTATTAGTTACAGGTAGATCGGCGGGATGGGTGAGTGCGGTGAATAATTATCTCCCCGTCGCTGGCTCGATTGCGGAAAATGGGGGTGTCTATTTCGATCGAGATTGTAGCGGTTTTGACTTTATTACGCGGATTGACAGTATTGAGGAGCATCGGGCTAATTTGGCGGATCGATTTTGGGAACTGCAATCGCGCTATCCGCAGATCGAGGAGTCGAGCGACAATCAATTTCGGATTACCGATTGGACGTTTGATGTCGCGGGTTTGACAGATTTAGAATTAGATGAAATTGCCGCTCAGTGTCAGCAATGGGGTTATAGCTTCACATTTAGTACCGTGCAATGCCATATCAAACCGCCACT